>JAPLUA010000394.1 GCA_026397855.1 Verrucomicrobiota bacterium
CCCTCACGCCGAGGCCCTTGCCGACCCGGAGAAGATGCTGTTCAACGAACTGGTTTCGGCCTGGGGGACGAGCATCTGCCATCGGGCACTGGTGGGCGATGATCTGCCCTGCACCATCCGCGCGAACTTCGGCTGCGTGCTCATGGCTTCCTTGTTCGGCGCGCGCATCGAGCAGGTGGAGGACAACCCGCCCTGGGCGCGGCATTTCGAGACCCGACAGGAGTTCACGGCGGCTTTGGAGCGCGACCCGCTGGACTTTACCCAGGGCTGGTGTCCGCGAGTCGTCGAGCGCTACGAGTTCTACCGCGCCGCGCTCGCCCCATATCCCGCGCTGGCCGACATCATCAAACTCGTGCTGCCGGACCTGCAAGGCCCGATGGATACGGTGGAACTGCTGCGCGGCAGCGAGCTTTACGTGGACCTCTACCAGGATCCGGCGCTGGTGGCCGAGGCGCTGGCCAAGGCCGCCGCGGCGCAGATTGGCTTCGCCCGTTACCTGTCCCGGCATGTGAGCGACGGCCCGGCCGGCTGGGCGCATCAGCACGGCTTCCTGGTTCGCGGCCCGATCCTGATCCGGATTGACTCCGCCATCATGCTCTCCCCGCGGATGTATCGGGAGCAAATCGCCCCTGACGACGAGCGCGTCCTGCGCGAGCTGGGCGGCGGCGGCCTGCACTCGTGCGGCAACATCAACCTCAACGGTGTCGAATACCTGAACGTTCCCTCGGTCCAGTGCCTCGACCTCGGCCAACCGGAAATGAACGACCTGGACAAGCTCTATCCGCTCGCGCAACAGCGGCGTATTCCCCTGCTCCGCGTGAGCGTGAAGGAGGACGAGCTGACCTCCGGCTCCGTGCTGCGCCGTTTCCCGACAGGTGTGTCGCTACTGCACAACACCAGTTCCATGGAGGACGCCCGCCGCATCATGCAGGCCTACCTCGACGCGGCCGGACGCGCCCGCTAAACAGATTCAACTTATGCGACTAAAACCAATCACAGCCCTTGTGTCCCTGCTTGCCGCCCAGGTGGCGCTCGCCGCCGCTTCTCCTGATGTCACCGGAAGCGCCTACCAGGCCGATGTGCCCTTCCCGCAATTCCTGCATCTATGGTCCGAGGGCTGGTCGCTCAAGGGCAAGGATGGCGAGCCTCTGCAATACGCCACCGCCAACATGCCGTTGGGGGCCTATGTTCACCTCTACATCCACAACCCTTCCGCCAAGGCCGTCCCGATCACCGACGTTAAGTTCGAGGGCATCAGTCTGACGCAGGCCATCGCCTTCGGCGACCGGCAGACCGATGGGCTGTGGCCCGCCAGCGTCCACTTCTCGAAGCTGCCGGAGGGCGAGATCAGCCGTTTCATCGCGGCGGGCGAACCGGTCTGGTGGAAAGTCGAACCGCCGTCGCTGCCGCCGGGCGGGTTCGCCGAAGTCACCATCCGCCTCCGCCGCCAGCCCAAATCGCCGGTCACCATCGAGGCGCTGGCCGATCAACGGCAGTGGTCCGCACAGGTTACCCCCACCAACAGCCCTCGCTTCATGGGCACCAGCTTCAGCCCGACCCTCGACACGATATGTCACCTCCCTCACCACGATCAGCGCCGACCCGGCCGTCAGCGTCGCGCCGTTGGTCATCCGGCTCGCCCGGCCGCTGGCCCGGGCCTCCTTTCATTGTTTCCAGGCCGTCTATGAGGACGGCTCGGCCGCGCTGGCGGGCATTAGCGCCTGGGGGGACGACTTCACTTATGGCATGTGGGGCTACATCAATCAGGGCAAGACCCCGCAGGAGCGCATTGATTATTACCTGGGCGACTTGCAGCGGCACAACGTGAATGCGGTGATGGAGTCCTATGGCGGGGAGGTCGGCGAGTTCCTCTCCGGCCAGAGCGGCATCGAGCACTCCCGCACGACCGGCATCCGGGCCATGCGCAACAAGCCGGGGCCGGTGTTGAACCCGGTCTATTACTTCCTCAAGGATGAGCCCGATGCCCACGACTTCGCCGTCGGCCAGCTCAAACCCGAGCAGCGGCTGGGCGCGCTCGCGCAAGACCTGGTGCGCCGCAGCCTCCGGTTCCGGGAGCAGGATCCGGCCCCGCCCCAGCTCCTCAACCTCGACAACACCTACAAGCCCGAGAACTGGTATATGTATGCACAGCTCGCGGATGTTTGCAGCGCCGACCCCTACTACCAGGAGCAGCAGCGCATCGTGTGGAACCTGCGCCCGGCCTGGGCGGCCTCCTTCACCAAGCCGCTCTATGTTCTCGGGGCCGCTACGATCTGCAGCTCCGCCTGCGCCCCCAAGCCGCTCCACATCATCCTCAACTCCGTGCGCCACGACATCAAGGACGGGCCATTCCGCTTCGCCACGCCGCCCGAGAAGACCGTGGAACTGTTCTACGCGCTGGGTGCCGGCGCCAAAAGCTTCTCCTATTGGTGGTATACCCCCTACGGCGAGTTCTATGGCTGCGGGGGCAAGGACGACCAAGCCCTGGCGCTCTGGCGGCAGATTGGCCTGCTCGGCGCCCAGGTGCGCACCGCCGGCCCGGTCCTCACCCGAAGCTGCCCGGCATCCGTCCCGATCCGGGCTCCATCAAAGCTCTGGACCAGCACCCTGCTGGCCGGCGACGACACCCTCGTGATGCTTGCCGTCAACGAGAGCATCGCCAACGATCGCCAAGGCACGGTCGTCGTTCCCCTGGCCAAAACAGTGGTCACCCTCACCCCGCCAGCCTGGTTGAAAACGACCGACGCCTTTGAGATCACACCGCAAGGGCTGCGAGAGCTCGATTGGAAGAGTGATGCCGGCCAGATTGTCATGGACCTAGGCAAGACCGAGGTCGCCCGCATGGTCCTTCTCACGACGGACAAAACGCTGCGCGCAAAGTTAAGCGAGCTACACCGCGACCGCTTCGCCGCCAACGTCGCCCGACTCACCGCCCCCGCCACCGAGTAATCCGGCCTGCCGCCCTCCCGCAGTTGAAGAATCCACAGAAGCAAACAAAGGCAACGAGTTTAGGATAAACAGCGCCTTTTTGAGCCTTCTCGCGGCCATTGCCGGCATACCTCTCGGATTTCGGTTTTCGGATCTCAGTAGAGCACACCGCACAAACATGCGGTAACACAACCACTTGCAATACAGGGTGACCTGTGCGTATAAAACGCCACTCGAACAGATCATGCACCCAATAGCAGATTTGCTGACAGCACCGGGCTTGCGGAACTCAATCGCGCACTGCGTTAACCCTCTCCAGGGCTTGCTCCATGCCTCCTCGGGGTTATTTCGCCGCTCCCAGGCCGGCGCTGACGAGCCGAATCCAGACTGATTGAACGCTCCATGACGAGAACCCACCCCATGAAAACACTCCCACCTGCTTTATCGAACCCACGACGCGCCATTGCCCGCCCTCCCGAATGGACTAGAGCTAATAGGGATCGCGATCGGCACACGAACCGCTGCAACCTCACTGGTCTTTTCCGGTCCTTCTCCCCGCTGCGAAACCGCAAACTCAGCCTGCCATCTTTGGCGCTCGGGTGTGTATTACTGTCATGTGAAGTTTCTCTTCAAGCCGCCTCGGTCACCTACACCACCCAGACCGGCGCTTTCAACGCGCTGCTGACGGAAAAGAACAACATCCCTCCCTATGGGGGCACCTACAACAACGGGGGATCGGAAGTTGCTCAATACGCCAATGGCGGCAGTTTCGGCAACACGCCCGGGGCTACGGCATTCGAGACGTTCAATACTGCCGGCAACGGGAATAGCGGCACGGCCCGACCGCTGCAAATCGGGGACCAGTTTACGATCACGGCTTACGGAAGCGCTAATCCCAGCGGCGGCGGGCGATACGGTATTTCGTTCAATGACAGCACCACCTACAGCAGCGCAATCGGCGACTACAACAACAGCTCGCGGGCCATGTTCCGGCTGGATAACACCGGTGCCTGGAAAGCCATCGGCTCCGCAACACAGACCAGCGACGCAGGCCCCGGGGCTGACCGGGTTCTTACGATTCGCATCACATCGAGTTCCACTTACAATGCCACGATTGCGGGGACCACGTATTACGACCAGGTCATGGCGGGAACCCCAACCGACAGCGCCAGGATACAAAGCCTGGCAATCTTCACCTATGGTGACAGCAATCCCAACACCTTCTGGAAGTCCGCATCCTGCCAGGACACAGGAACGCTCGAGTTCGGGACCGGCAATGGCAATTCCACGATTTCCGGCTTGCTGGCTGACGGGCTCGCCGCAGACAGCGCTTCGACCACGCGCGCAAATCAGGTTGTGAAGAACGGCACAGGAACGATAACGCTCGCTGACTCCGGAAACACCTACAGCGGCGGCACGACGATCAATGCCGGCACGCTGTCCATCTCCAGCGACGGGAATCTCGGCGCGGTGCCGGGGTCCCCGAATGCGAGTTCGATTGTATTCAACGCCGCTTCGGGACAAGGCCTCAACACGGTTCTATCCATTACCGCCGACACGACGCTGAATGCTAATCGAGGCATTACGATTGGCGCCAATGGCGCCAAGTTCGACGCGGGCGCACACACCCTCATGATTAACGGTCCCGTGGTCAACGGGAGCGGCAACAGCCACCTCTACATTCTCGCGACCGGCAACACCACCATCAACGGCAACCTCAGCGGGACAGGCGACATCGTCAAGCAAGGCGCCGGCACGCTCACCTTGGACGGCTCAGCCAACACCTTCGGGACGGCAACCGCCAACTTCTATCTCGACAAAGGCACCATTCAGGGGGCTTCCTCCGGCGCGTTCGGCCAGACCTCCAGCGGCGGCGGGGCGATCACCATGGGGGCGGACCAGGACGCCAACAACGGGGCTGTGGCCCTGCTCCTCAGCAGCGCGGGAGCGTCGGCCGCCAACGCGATCAACGTCCGCCACTATAGCAGCTTCAACGCTGCAAAGACCATCGGCGGCAATGCCGGCAGCGGCACGGTCACCTACAGCGGAAACATCACCCTGAATGATAATGCATTCCTCACATCGTCAAGCGGGGGCATTGTTCAATTCAGCGGGGTCATCCAGCAGGGCACCGCTGCCGGGGGCCAGGACGTGGTGTCCCCGGCACCTGGCATTACGGTTATCGGCGGGGGCACCGTCCAGTTGAGCGGCAGCAGCACCTACAGCGGCGGCACGACCGTGAGCGCCGGCACGCTGCTGGCAAACAACACCACCGGCTCCGGCACCGGCACCGGCGCGGTTACCGTCCAGTCCGCAGCCACCCTGGGCGGCAATGGCACGATCAGCGGCGCAGTTGCCGTGCAGTCCGGCGCGGCCCTCGCCCCCGGCATGTCGGCCATAGGCACCTTGACCCTCGGCAGCAGCCTGACCTTGAACAGCGGCGCCACGGCAGCGATGGAAATCAACAACACTGGCGGCGTAACAACATCGGATAAAGCCGCCGCCAGCGGGGCGGTCGCCTACGCGGGCAAGCTCAAGCTCATTTACAGCGGCAATACATTGGAGGTGGGCAACACGTTCGACCTGTTTGACGGCAGCAGCTACAGCGGCGCCTTCACCGACCTTGAGATGGTGGCCTGGCCCGACACCACCAAACGCGTCAGCCTGGCCAACCTGACCGTCAACGGCTCCATCAGCATCGCGGCGAACAGCGGGCCGACCGCGGCAAGCTTCACCCTGCCAGCGCACAAGAACAGCCCGGCCCGCTGCCAGCTCGCCAAGTATGCTAGCGATGCGGACGGGTATGCGCTAACCGTGCAGTTCGGCGGATTCAACCATGGCGGCGGCGCGGCCTATGCCGGCGGAATCGTCACCTACACGCCGGCGACGGACTATGTCGGCACGGAGACCTTCACCTACACGGTGACCGATTCTTTTGGAGCCTCGGCCTCCGGCACCGTGACAGCACCCGTTACCGTTTCCTCCGCAAGCGGAGCCAACGTGCTTGCGATCAGCAAATCGGGCAACACCGTGACGATCACATACGCCGGAATTCCGCGGGCAACCTACAAGCTGCAATATACGACGTCAGACCCGATCAACTGGCAGGATGTGAGCGGCGGCACCGGACAGACCGATGCGGGAGGGCGCGCCACACTGACCGACCCAGGGGCCACCGATACCAGTCGCTTGTATCGCACCCGGTATGTCAGCGGGCCATAGACTGCAAACTCGCCAAACTGGAGACGCTATTTATGAAACAGACCCAAGTTATTCGCGTGGTGTCCGTGAAGATTGCCGCCCTGGCGGCGGTGTGGTGCTTCGCCTGCGCGGCGCACGGCGGAACCTATTCCTTCAGCAGCGGGAGCCTTTCCCAAGAGATTCCGGACGACGACCCGTCGGGAGTGGCCTACGACATCAGCTTCACCGCAGCCGGGTTGGAAATCACCGACGTTTCGGTGACCTTCAGCATCACGGGCGGTCAGAACGGGGACTTGTATGCGTATTTATCGCACGGCAGCTCGGGAACGCTGGTTCTGCTGAACCGGGTTGGGGCGGCCAATGGCACGAGCGGATCAACTCTCTACAACTACGGGTATTCCGGTGCCGGATTCAACAACATCACCCTGAGCGACAGCGGATCGGGCAACATCCACAACTACGGGGGGGCTTCGCTCAACAGCCTGCCCTCAATCGGTGGCACCTACAAGCCTGACGGGGAGGACGTGAACCCACTGGACGCGCCGGTAAGCTTCACCGCCGCAGGAGGGAGCGACACCTTCGCCAGCAAGTTCGGGGGCAGCAACCCGTATGGGGACTGGACGCTGTTCTTCTCGGACATCTCGGGCGGTTCGGTTTCCACGCTAACAAGCTGGACCTTCGAGATCACCGCCGTGCCGGAGCCGGCGAACGTGGCGCTGGGGTTCTTCGGGGTGTTGCTCGCGGGCGGCGCCATCGTCCGGCGGCGGCTCAACCGTTAAGAGCCTGTTTGCAAATCGGGCTTCCGGGAAGGCGAGCGTCCTCCACGGGTTGGATCCTCAAAAAGGCGCGAACGCCCCCCGCGAAGAAACGTTTGCCACACGGGCATGCGAGACGCTACACTCCCTGGCATGGTTCACACTCTGTTCAACCATAATACGGTTGACGAGGTCCACTCATTTAATGATCTGTACGTGAAGGCTTACCGGGTGATGCTGCTGGCACGCATCCTGGACGACAAATTCGCGAGCCTATATCGTATGGGCAAGATCCATGGCGGCGTCTTCCTGGGACGCGGCCAGGAGGCCCTGAGCGTTTCCATCGGGCTGGCTTTGCGCAAGGGGGACATCTTTGCACCCCTGATCCGGGACGGCGCGGGCCGGCTGGCGTTCGGCGAACCGGTTCTGGACGGCGTGCGCACCTACCTGGGCTCGGCGCTCGGGCCGATGCGCGGGAGGGACGGCAACATCCACCGCGGGCGGCCAAAGGAAGGCTTGTTCGTCATGATCAGCCACCTCGGCGCGATGATTTCGGTCGTCAACGGCGCCTTGCTCGCCAACCGCCTGAAGGGCGTGAATGGCACGGTGGGAGCAGCATGCATCGGTGACGGCGGAACCTCCACGGGCGCCTTTCACGAGGCGGTGAACCAGGCCGCGGTGGAGAAGCTGCCGCTGGTGCTGGTTGTGGCCGACAATCATTACGCCTACTCGACCCCCACCTCGCGGCAATTCGCCTGCGAATCCCTCCTTGAAAAGGCCCCCGGATACGGGATCCAGGCCCACGCCGTGGACGGGACCGACCTGGACGCCTGCCTGAAGGTGATGGGGGAAGCTGTTGCGAGGGCCAGGGACGGCGCAGGTCCGCAAATGGTCGTTGGGCGGCTCTTGCGCCTCTGCGGCCATGGCGAGCATGACGACGCAAGCTATGTGGATCCCCGGCTGAAGTCATCCTCCCTGGGGCGGGATTGCCTGAAGGTGGCGGAGGGCCACCTGCTGCAATCGGGATGGGCTGATCCTCAGTTACTGACCACTTGGCGCAGCGAGGCGAGCCAGCTCGTCGAGGAAAGCGTGGCCAGGGTGCAGCGCGAGGCCGGGCCGGATCCCTACAAGGAAGATTGGTGCGCCCTCGCCTCGAAACACCTCAGCGAGGGCTACGAGCCGGTTTGAACCCCATGAGCATCACGTATCTCGACGCGATTCGCGAGGCCCAGGGACGGGCGCTGGAGGAAGATCCGCGCGTGTTCATCTATGGGCAGGATGTCGGCGCGTTCGGCGGGGCGTTCAAGGCGACCAAGAGCCTGGCGCAGAAGTTTCCGGGGCGGGTGATTGACGCTCCCATCAGCGAAGATGCCATGGTCGGGCTCGCGGTCGGCGCCGCCATCCAGGGGATGCGTCCGATCATCGAGATCCAGTTTGCCGACTTCTCCACGCCGGCTTTCAACCAGATTGTCAACCAGGCGGCGACCCTGCACTGGCGGACGCGGATCCCCTGCCCGATCACGGTGCGGCTGCCGTTCGGAGGCACCTCCGGCAGCGGACCGTTCCACAGCCAGAGCATGGAGGCCATCTACGCGCATTACCCCGGCCTGATCGTGATGACCCCGGCGACAGTCGAAGACGCCTACAGCATGCTGCTTGAGGCCGTGGCCATTGATGATCCGGTCATTTTCTGCGAGCACAAATACCTCTACTACCACCTCAAGGCCGCGAGCCTCCCCACCGAGGCTATGCCGACGGGCAAGGCGAGGATTGCGCGGGCCGGCCGGGACATGACGCTGGTGGCCTACAGCGCGATGGTGCATGAAGCGCTGGCGGTGGCTGAGGAACTGTCCTCGGAGGGAATGGAAATCGAAGTGGTGGACCTCCGATCCATCAAGCCGCTGGACACGGACACCGTCATCGCCTCCGTCGCCCGCACAGGCCGCCTGCTTTGCGTGGGAGAAGCCTGGCCGTGGGGCGGGGTCACCGCGGAAGTGATCGCGCGCGTGGCGACCGAGGCCTTCGGGCTGCTCGATGCCCCGCCTCAGCGCCTCAACGCGAAGGATACCCCCGTGCCGTATCATCCCAGCCTCTGGGCCGCGCATCGTCCCACCGCCCGCAGCATCGCCGCCGCCGCCCGCCGCCTGCTGCGGCTCTGAGCAACCACTGCGCCGCCGCTTTAACCCCCATGCCATCCATTCCGATCATCATGCCGCAGCTTGGCGAGTCCATCGCCGAGGCGACTGTCGTCAACCTGCTTGTTCCTGTCGGCGACCAGGTGCAGACAGGCCAGGACATCATCGAGGTTGAGACCAGCAAAGCGACGATGAACGTGGCATCCCCCTGCCCGGGCCGGGTGGAGAAATTGGCCGTCAAGCTCGGCGAGAGCTATCCCGTCGGCGCCGTGCTCGGCTACCTGGAAGCGAGCGAGGAAGACGCCATCCGCCTGGGCCTGGATGGGCATACGCCGCCCAGGAACAGGGATGAGGGCAATGGCAACCATGAATCCGCCAACAGGACTTCAGCCGACGGGGCGCACAAGAGCGTGCAGCCGACCGTTCGCGGCCTGCCTGTCCCCGCCAACGCCGTCGGCGCGAGCTACATGTCCCCGCGCATGAAGGCGCGCATGGTGGAGCTGGGCCTGCACGCAGCCGACCTCGCAGGCCTGCCGGGCAGCGGCGCCGCCGGGAGGGTCACCATCCAGGATTTTGAGAAGTTCATCGCCAACCTCGAGAAGCACCGCCTCAGCCAGGCATCCACAATGCGGGTGGCCGTGGCCGATGCCATGCGTCGAAGCTGGACCCGGCCGCTGGCAACAGTGGCCCTGCCCGTCTGCTTTGACCCCCTCCTGGCTCACCGCAAGACGTCGAACCCCAAACCCGGCCCCGCGCTCTACGCCCTGCGCGCGCTGGCCCTGGCTTTGTCTGAAAACAGCGCCCCGGCCGGTCGCCTCATCGGAAACAAGATCGTCCATCCATCCGCCATTGACGTCGGTTTCGCCGTGGAAGCGGAGGATGGCGTGCTGGTGCCGGTGATTCGCCAGGCCGACAAGCATTCGCTCAAAGATCTGGTCGAGCGCTACGATCAACTGGTTGAGCTGGCGCGCCAGCGGAAGCTGCCCGTTGATGCAACAGGCGGCTCCATTGCCACCGTGACGAACTTCGGCACCTTCGGCCTCACCTGGGCCACGCCGATTCCGCTGCCCGAGCAAACCCTGGTCCTGGGCATGGGCGCCGCCCGCCGCGTTCCGAATTGGGACGAGGCCAAGGGGCAGTTTGTGCCGGTCATGGAAGCGAACGTCACGCTGAGCTTCGACCATCGGGTCCTGGACGGCGGCGCCGCCGGCCGTCTCCTGGCGCGAGTGGCCCAGTTGCTGGCCAGCCCGGAAACGCTATAGACGGCTTGACCGGACCGCCAGCTATCCCCTACCCTGCGGCTTAAATCTGACACTATGACACTACGACTCTCCGGTATCCTGGCAGCCGCGCTTTGCCTCGCGGGCTGCGACAAACCCACCCAAACCCCAGGTGAGAACCCCGCCGCTCCCAAGGCTCCCGGCGCAACTCCCAACGCATCCGCCGCCACGCAAGGCGGCCAGAAGAATGAAATGAAAACCACAGCCAGCGGACTCAAATACCAGGTATTGAAGCAGGGAACCGGCACCGCTTCCCCCAAAGCCACCGACACGGTGAAGGTCCATTACCACGGGACCCTGCTTGATGGCACCGTGTTCGACAGCTCCGTGGAGCGCAAGGAACCGATCAGCTTCCCCCTCAATGCCGTCATTCCCGGCTGGACGGAAGGCGTCCAGCTCATGAAGGTCGGGGACAAGTTCAAGTTCGAGATCCCGTCCAATCTGGCCTACGGCCCGAATAGCCCCAGCCCGAAGATCCCCGCCAACAGCACGCTGGTCTTCGAGGTGGAGTTGCTCGCCATCGAGTAGGCAGAACAGGTCCGGATCCCGGGTTGACCCCCACGCATTCGGATCCACTGGATCGTAACGCAGATTTGTAATCTGCTGTACCGCAGGTTTTCAACCTGCAAGCGCCCGGACGAGACCAATGCGCCTGTGCACGACGAACGCTCAGCCGATCGCAAATCGGCGATACAGCAGGTTTTCAACCTGCTGCCCTTACCCGCTCCGGACGCGCTCGGATACGACCAGTGCCCTGCCGATTACAAATACATGGGCCAAAACCACCCCGGCTTCACTCCGCCGCTTCACACTCGGCCATCTTGTCGCAATAAAACGGGTCGCTGAGAAGGCCCTCCTCGTAGAGCAGCTTGATCTGGCGCACGCGTCCGGCGACTTGCTGCTTGCTGAACTTGGGCTTTGCGGGGACCGAGTTGGTAGAAGCCAGGGTTGAATTAGTTCCGCCACCAGTCTTGGCTGCCACGGTGGCGTTGGTTGGCGCGGGAGCATTCGTCACCACCACGGTGGCAGGCCGGGCGGGGGGAATGCGTTTGGGGAGGGGTTGAAAGTCGGGATCATAGACCAGTACCAGCAACTCCTTCGCCGGCAGGAGCTGCCGCCACAGGAATGCCTGCATCCGGTCCTCCGCCGGCACGGCACGGCGAACGATCTCCTCGCCGCCAATTTTGGCGCTGCCAACAACGGACACGGCGACCGGCTCCTTCGTGTCAACCAGGGTCGTCTTGAGCGTAAGCCGGCCCACATTTTGCGTGGCGCCCAGCGTCATCGGCAAGGCGGAGAATCCCTGGGTCGCATCTTGCAGGCCCAATTTAATGGGCCCCTTGAAGCCATCCTTGCGCAGGACATACACCGTGAGCGTGCCGGTGGACTTGGAGCGGAGGGCCAGGCTGGAAGGTACCGTGCGCAGCTCGAAATCAGGCCGCGGCGCGCTGAGGCGCAAGCGGTAGGCATACTCTTCGCCGCCTTGCCGCGCGGTGTCGCCGATATGAAGATAGTAGGTGCCGTCCGCCGGCAGCCTGGCGGTGAGATACGAATCCGCGTGGTGCGTGTTGAGCCCGGCAGCGGGGTCTTCATGATCGTCGTTGAACGCCAAAAGGTTGCCGGACGCATCGGTGAGCTTGAGCACCGAGTCGAGCGGGGAATCAAGCCGTCGCGCCTGGACCTCGGCGACAATGGTCTCGTTGGACTTGCCGGCGAACCGGAACACGTCCCAGTCGTCGGGCCGGTTGATGCGCCCGTTAATAACCACCGGGAGCGTCACCTTCTGCGCCGTAGCCGGGGTGTTGTCAGGTTCCTGCTCGGAAGCCTCCGGAAGCGGATCCACGGCGAAAGGCACCCGATTGGAGACGGTTCCCTTCCTCTTGGCGGCGAGCGATTGCACTCCCGGCCCACCGTCCGACGCCGATGAAATCAGCTCGGCGTCCTTGAGATTCCATCCCTTGATTTCGGGCTTCGCCGGGGTGCCCGGACGTCCGCCCACGGGGTAGATGCTGGTAATGAATGGCAGCTCGCCAATGGTGATGCGATAGACAAAATCCTCGCGCCCGCGGTAAAGGCTGTCGTGGATCGTAAACACGTATTCTCCATCCCCGGGCACTTCGAAGAACAGGGTGGGGTCCGGCTTGAAGCGGTAGTCGTCATCGTAGGCGACCTCCTTGCCAGAGGCGTCATAGAGGGCGAGCACGGGTTGGAACCAGCCCGGCACGGCGTCGGCGATGAACGGCACCAGTTGCCGCCCCAGGGTGGTAATCACCAGGCGTTGGCCGCGGCGGGCCTCGAACCGGTAGCGATGGACTTCGCTGGAACCGATCTGGCCGTTGACGGTGGCGGGCACATTGATGCGCTCCTCGTCTTCGCCTGGCAGCCGCTTGCGGAGCGCCTGCGATTCCTTGCCCAGCACCTGCTGGGTGGCGGTCACCATCGGCTTCCGCGAAAACTCCGGCACCTGCCCGACATGAAATGCGAGCGGGTTGGACACGCCCCGCAATGTCACCAACCGGATTTCCCGCTCGCCAGGCTCGGCGTCAGGCGCCACGGTGACCTCAACCAGTATGAGGGAGGCAATCGAAACGCACGCCGGCGTCTGGACGTATTCGAGCGTCCGCTTCTCGATCTTCCCCAGCAATTCCCGGGCGGCCTCCTTGGATGTCCCGGCACCGGCACTTTCATTCGTCGCGGACGGCCGGTTCGTTGCCGTCTCCGACATCATGGCGGGGCTGTCCATCTGCATCAGCATGGTGCGGGAGGAAACCGACAAGGTCTTGCGCCTCAGAGCCGCCGCCTGCTCGTTGAGCATCTGCATTTCCTGGTTGTTGAGCCGCCGGTAATTCTCGGTAATCCGGGCGGTGACACCCGTGCCGCTGACAAGCACCGCGTTGGCGTCTTCCACCCCCTGCCCTCCCAGGCGGATCTCGAACGTAGCGCCTTGCTGCCCTCCAGCCGGATAGACGAAGCCGAGGTAAGGGCGAGGCTGGGAGTGGGCGGCGGATGGGGGAAGGAGCAGGAGAGACAGGAGGAGAAGGGCGAACGAAATCCGAAACCCGAAACCCGAAACCCGAAGGAAGGCCGAAATCCGAAATCCGAAGGTCCGGCGCAACCGCCCCGTAGCCCCCCCCCCATCACTCCCATCACTCCCCCCATGCAACCCATGCACCTCATGCACCCCCTCCCCCGTACAAACCAGCTCGTTTCTTGGCATCACGCACTTCATCACATGATTTCCTTCAGCAAGCCCCCGGACTTCACCCCTTCGGAAACGCCGGGCAGGACATGGGCCTCGGCGCCCATCGGATGCGCCAGCTTGGCGGTGGCGTCTATGCCGCTTAAAGTGTAGATGCTGCCGAGCAGGTCCACGGGATACACCGGGCGATCCTTGACCTCCTCGGCTTTGGCATCGGACGCGCCGACGACGTGGCCGCCTTTGAAACCGCCGCCGGCGACCAGAACGCTGAAGACATTGCCATAGTGATTCCGGCCGCCGTTCCAGGGCGGCTGCCAGTCAATTTTGGGGGTGCGGCCGAATTCGCCGCAGCACCAGACCAGCGTGCTGTCGAGCAGCCCGTGGTCGTGCAAATCCTGGAGCAACGTCGCCAGCCCCTGGTCAAGCTGGGGACATTGCCGGCGCATGGTGGCAAAGTGGTTGCTGTGCGTATCCCAGCCGCCGGGATAGTTAATGACGATATAGGGGACGCCAGCTTCCACCATCCGCCGCGCCGCCAGGCAGCCCTGGCCAAAGGTGTGGCGGCCGTAACGGTCGCGGAGTTCCGTCTTCTCTTGAGCGAGATCAAACACACCCCGAGCCTGCCCCAGAATCAGCTCGTAAGCCTGTTTCCGGGCCTCCACGGAGGCCTCCAACTGGGGGCTGCCCGCCATCACCTCGCCCATCGTGTTCAGGTTGTCTCGCAGGACGCTCCGGGCCTTTTGCCGGTCGTAGGTGATGCCCCTGCCGACCACGCCCTCGACCTCGAATTTCGCCGCATTGGGGTCGCCGCCCGTGGCAAAGGGCTTATACAATGGCCCCAGGAACCCTTCCTCGGAGAACCGGCCTTGCGGCTGGGTCAGCACCACGTAGGGCGGGATGAGCCCTTTGTACTCGGGGCTCTTGGACAGCGCGAACACCGCGCCAATGCTCGGATAGGCCAGCCGCTCACCAGGGGTGTGCCCGGTCTGCATGAAGTAGGCGGCGGTCTCATGACCGTTGTTGCGATGGGTCATGCTCCGGATCAGGGAATACTTGTCCGCTTGCTTGGCCAGGCTGGGAAAGAGTTCGCCCACCTGGATGCCGTCCACGTTGGTGGGGATCGCCTTCTTCAGCTCACCCATGTATTCGTTGCCGGCGTCGGGCTTGGGATCCCAGGTGTCAATGTGCGACATGCCGCCCCAGAGGAAGATCTGGATGACCGACTTGGCCTTGGCCTTGGGTAAAGCCGCCCCCCCGGTCGCCGTCCCGGCTCCGACGGGCGCCATGACTACCCCATTCCGCACTCCGCACTCCGCACTCTGCGCTCCGAATATCAATCCCGCCGTGCTAAACAGACCGAGGCGCAAAGCCTCGCGCCGGGACAAGGGCAGGCTGCAGTTCATGCCCAGCGAATGGGAGCCGCGAATGATCGGGCCGGAATGATTGCTCGGGTTCATAGTTCAGCCTTTATTGGCTTATTGCATTATAGCTCATCTGACCACGCGCCGCCCGTTTAGTGCCGGTATAAAAACTCCTCGCTGTTGATCAAAGACCAGGCGATGTCCATCCAATCGTCCCGCCGCTTCACGATGACAGGCTTGTCGGATAGCTTGGACCGCGGCCCCAGGCTCCCCAACGGCCCCGGCCTAACCACGGGGTTCGACTTACCCGCCACCGTATTCGAACTAGCGACTAAAGACTGCGGACTGCGGACCGTGGACTTTGGACTTTGCCCGTCGCGCTTCGCCGAAACCACATTCGTCGCCGCAGAGTTGGTCGCTGCCGCCTTGACCGCCTGGGCGGCCTTAGCCGCCGACGCCCCGCTGTATCCCTCGATGGCCTTCACCTCGTCCGCCGTTGGGAAGCGCGAAAGGATGGTCAGGTAAAGCACCTCCGCCATTTCAGCCGGCTTGCGCCCGGAATTGAAGATGGTCTGGAGATTGGGCCCCTGCTCCAGCTTGCGCTGGATCTCCGTCGAGTTGAGCAGGTAAAGCCACTGGGCCGGGGTGGACTTGTTGTTGCGCTCGTTCTCCATGCCGGTGGCGCGCGCGGAGCGTCCGAACAAGGCCAGGAACGGGCTGCTGATGCTGCCATCGGCAATCGCCACCGCCGGCATGCCCTTGGGGATGTAGGTGAAGGGCTCGGGGATGGGGCTGGTATAAAGATCCGACGAACCGCTGACCTTGTTAATGGCGTCAATCAACACCTCCGCATCCAACCGGCGCAGTGGATAGCCGGCGAAGTTGGCCTCGGCCTCGGGGGTCTTGAACCGCGGTATCGAAGAAAGCTGGTAGGTCTGCGAGTTGAGGATCAAACGGCAGAGGCTCTTGAGATCGAAGTGGCCCGCCACCATCTCCTTCTCCAGGTAGGCCAGCAGCGCCGGGTTGCACGGCGGGTTGTCGTCGCGAATATCGTCCGGCTCATGGATGATGCCCCGCCCCAGCAGCCATGCCCAGACCCGGTTGACAATGCTGCGCGTAAACCAGGGATTCTTCGGCGTAATCAGCCAGTCGGCGAAAACCTCCCGCGGATCACGGTCCGGGGACAGCTTAACCCGCTTGCCATCCGGAAATGTCGCCTCGACCGGCGCGGTGTTGGTGCACGCCGCGAGCGACACCTGCGCGACGCTGTTGGAAGGATCTACAATCGCGGCAATGGCGGCCCGTCCGGCGGCGCTGTTCCCGGGCGCGTTGCCGGAGGCCAGCGGATCCCAGAATACGTGCTCCTCTTTCCACTCGCCGGTGGGCTTGTAGCCGATCTGCGAGAAAAAGGCGGTCATGCCGGCCAACCGGTTCGTCGGCCAGGACTCGGCCCTCGACCCCATGAAGGTCAGCGCCACCGTGCGGGTGATGCCTTCAGGGGTGCGATTCTGGATGGCGCGATAGAAGTTGACCGGGCCGACGCGGAAATTGCTACCGCTGGCGGTGAGCAACTCCCGCGCAAACTTGTCATAGGGCTTGTTCTCGATAATGGACGCCCGCACCCAGCGGTGATAAGCCTGCGCCGCGTTAGGCCAGAGGTTGACGGGGAACTCCGCCTTGATGCGCAGGATGTCGCCCCATTTCATCGCCCAGTAATCCGCGAATTCCTCCCGCTCCAGCAGGCTGTCAATCAGCAGCCGACGCTTGTTCTCCGTGTCCGGATCCTGAATAAACTCCCTAGCCTCCTTCGCCGTCGGCAGCGTGCCGAGCACATCGAGGTAGGCGCGGCGGACAAACACCGCGTCCGAGCAAAGGACGGGCTGAAGGTTCAACTGCGCCAACCGGGCGAAAACGAGCTTATCCAGCCGGCTCTTGGGCAGGGGCGCAATTGGGCTCTCGAAAACGTTCGTCCCCATATCCGGAGTCGCCGCTCCACCGAGGGCCGCCAGAAAGATAACTACTGAAACGAACAATGTTCTCACGATGCTGGCCCGGGTCTGCCGGCAGGCCCGAAGCTACACCAGAAGCTAAATTGCCGCCCGGACCGGGTCAAGCTCCCTGTCGCCCCCGCCGGGTGAGGCCAGGGCTGCATCAAGCTCGCGACCAAACCCACATCGGGTAGGCGAGCACAAGCACTGGCCGACTCTTCTCTACCATGCCCAGATCCGCAAACCAGACTTCACCAGGTCGAGATTCAGTAGGCATCAAAGCCCTTTGTCCATTCCGCCGCCTGCTGCTCGGCAGAGAGCAGGGGTTTCGATGCCATCCGGACATCGAAGGGCAAGCCCTGCCGGATCTCGATCTGGGCCAAGAGCATGTTCACCGCATCCGCGGTGCTAAGGCCCAGCCGTTGGAGGATTTTCTCAGCGCGCCGCAGGCGCCGCACGGGCACCGAGGTGCGGAAGACTGTAGTCGCATCGGTCATGCAATAACTGTGCCCGAGGTGGCTCGTCGTGTCAACGGGCGGCAGCACGAGTGGGGCTTCGCATCG
>JAPLUA010000323.1 GCA_026397855.1 Verrucomicrobiota bacterium
AATCACCATCAAGCGCAAGATCAGAAAACGGCAAACGAACGCCTTGTGGGGATCTTGGATTTTTCCGGAGCGCGCACATCCTTGTCGCAGCCTCGTAAGCTCGTAGCCGCGGACGTCAGTCCGCGCCATCTTCTCCGGTCGGAGCGAAGATTAGCGCCGACTCACGTCGGCGGCTACGAGGTTATGGGCCGCGGGCAGCTCAATTCGGGACAGGTCCGCTTGGGGGGTGACTGCGCTACGGGAGCGGACAAGAATGTCCGCGCTCCGATAAGGTGAGTTGCGCCCGACCGCCTTCTACACGGAAGCACAGGGTCAAGCCTTCTGAACCGGGCTCACCCGGTGAACACTCTTTCCCCTTGGCATGAGCCCGGCTACCGGAGGGAGATGGTGAGGAAATAGAAATGCTGGGGCGTGGCAGAGACCGTGAAGCTGATCTTCTGCTCATCCGTGAGCGATGGAGCCGGATCACTGACAGCCAAGTCGGCGAAGGGCACGCCGAGCGCCGAGGTGTGGCGGACGCCGAATTTGAAGCGGCTGACATAGGCATTCGGCCAGAGGAAATGGAGCTCCACCAGGGGTCCATTCGGGACGAGGTTCAGGGCAGGCAGGGCAAATGTTGCAATAGACGGCGCATGCCCATTCGGATCCAGCGGATCGGTGCCGTCCAGCATTTCCTGGATATTCTTATAGCCGTCGCCGTCAGCATCGCCAAACGGGTCCGCGAGGCCGGTGGCGCCGAAGAAGCGCTTTTCCCAGGAATCTATGAGCAGGTTGCCGGTGCTGTCGGTATCGGTAGAGATGGGGATGCTGGTGAGGATAACAGACGTCACTTCGATCGCCGGAAAACCGCAAGTGGAATTGGTGGCATCGGTATAACCGGATACCTGGATGAGTGTCCCGGGGATGAGTTGGAAGTTGTTCGGGAAAACGAATGGCAGGCCGCTGGCATCCTGCAAGGCGAAGGTGGCGCTCCCTCCGTTCAGGTCAAGGGTGCGGCAGGAGGCGGTGACCGTGTCAGCGCGAACGACCAGAATGACGTTGGTGGTGGACCGAGCTGAAACGGCAGTGAGGATAGACGTGGCGCCGGCGGTGGCACTGGCGAACTGATTGGAAGTGGTGGACCAGGCGAGGTAATTGGTGTCCATGGTGCCGTGCCAGAGGAAATAGCGTATTTCATCCACCGGCAGCACGAATCGGCTGGGATTCGTATTGTTGAGGAGGCTATCAATGCGGTAGATATCCTGGACCACGGCACACAGGCTTGCGACGGCGGGAGTGACCGCTGTTTCGACCTGGTTGCTAATGACCTCGAAGGCCTTCTGGAGCCTGTAGCCGGGCTGGTTGCCAGCGGCGCTTTCCAGCGAGAGCAGGAGGCTTTGGGGCGGGTTGGTGCGGCTCATGTCGGGAACGCGGGATGGGAAAAGGGTGAGATTGGTCCACCAGGAGTTCGATCGGGCACCGAACATCTGGGCCACCCGCAATTCAAAGAGGAGGGCTTTGAGGGTGCTGTTGTTGTTGAGGTTTTGAACGAGGGTGGCACGGGGCAGAGCGCAAAAGGCATTCGAGGCGGCAGAAATCCAACTGCGTGCTTCATTGGTGATGTTGCCACCGCCATAGAGGTTAGTCACCGCCGGGAAGCGAGGTGCCGGCACGGCGGCCAGCCCGATCATTTCACGACCGACCCTTTTGTCCACGTTGGTAGTCATGATGCTGTAGTGCGGATCGGTGGCAACGCTGATCAGCCGGGCTTCGGTCACGATGGATATGTTGGTGATGGGAGTGACCGGCCAATTGTTGCTGTCGGCGGCGCCCGAGCCCAGGAGCTTGCCCTGCCAATCCTGAGCATGCACCACGGCGCCCGTCGCACAGAGAGTAACGCGGTTGGAAAAGCCATCCCACGGCCGGGGGGTGATATTGAGATCAAAGGCCGCCTGGTCGTCAATGTGCGGGTAATTGGTCGGAACGCTGCTCGCGCTGAGCGGATCGAAACCGCGAATGAGTTCCTCAAGGTCGGAGTAGCCGTCGCCGTCGCTGTCGCGGCTGCCAGTGAGCGGCAAGCCGAGGGCGATCTTCACATAATCGGGAATGCCATCCCCCTTGGAATCGAGCGTGGACGGGCCCTGGCCGAAGGAATAGGCGGCAGATTTGACGGCCGATTTAGCGACACTGTTGGTGGCCTGCCCATAATACTGGACGGTGGCGTTGGTGAACACGATGGCGGAGAGGCCGTTGCTCCAGGTGGTCCAGGCGCCGCTACCTACGCGGAAGAAGATCAGGTCGCTGGCATTGGCCGCAGCGAACTGGAGCTTCACGCTGCCCGGGTAGAGGCCCGGGAGGGGGGAGATGGTGACATCGCTGACCTTGTCACCCGCGGGCGGGGTGAAGCTGAAGAGCGAGATCATGTTGCTGTATTGGTTGGCCAGGCCGTAATGCGCCAAAGGGTGTGCGGCGCCCAGGACTGTGAGCGTGGGATTGACCAGGCCCTGGGTGGATGTGAGGAACGTCTCGGTCCTGACCGAGACATCGCCGGGCAGGGCCGAATAGGCGAGGCCGCCTGCCCAATCGCCGGCGCTGCTGAGCCGCAGCAGGACAGGGTTATTGGTGACGAAGGGTTCATTGCGGAACTGCATGACATTCCCCGAGGCGCTGTAAGCGGAAATCCTGGGAAGGTCGCCCGAGGCCGAGTTAGTGTAGTTTGATCCGGTCCAGTTCCATTGCCTGAACTTAGCGGAGGTACTCTGGCCGATGGGGGCGGAGTAAGCCGTGAAACCATTGGAACTGAGCACGCCTGCACCGGTGAAGTGCTCGCCCGGCGACGCGGCAAAGGACTGAACAGGAACGGGGGCAGTGCGACCGTCGAAACTGTAAACCACCGCCGAGACGCCGTTGGTATTGAACACGAGCAGCTTGGTGCCCGTGGGGCCCGGCAGCGCAAAAAGGCGGTCAATATAATTGGTGAAGGTATAAACGTTGGTGTAAACAATCGCGTAATTGTTCGAGGCGGGCTCGGTGACCTGGTATTCGTAGAAATACCAGCCGCCGGGCGGGTAGAGGAGGAACTGCGTGTAGGGGTTGGTGGCGGTAAACTGGCCGGTGACATATTCGTATGGGTTCGGGCTCACCGCGGTGGCGATGTTGTAAATATTCAAGGCGCTGCCGCCCGAAAGATCGAAGAAGCCAAAGTAGTCGTAATTGATCCCCACATTGCGCTGGAACAAAGCCAGCCGAGCATAGCGGTTGGTATGGAGCAGGACAGGGTTGGCGCGTTCGCGGAGATAGGAAATGGTGGAGTCGGACAGGACGGTGCGATTGGTGGTGCCGTCGTTGCGCAGGAGGGTTGCGCGATAAGGCGACGCTCCATTATAGAGGCTGGCCACGCAGAGGTCGTCGTTAGTGGTATTCCCGGCGCCGCCGATGTCCATGGCGGCCACCGAATTGGGCCCCAGCGAAGGGAGAAAGACGCTGGAAGGCTGGATGGTCAGCGCCGTGTTTGTGGCATCAATAATGTTGATACGATTGGCATCCGGGCCGGTGAGCGCGATAGAATCATACGTCATCGAGTCGAGCTTGCCGATCCCGAGCCCGGTGGCGTTGGCGATGCCGCTCGCGCGGGCCGAGGACCAGGTATAAACCCCTGGCGACAACTGGTAGCCAATGCGATAGCTCCCGGTAGCCCGGTCCACAATGAGCAGGTCGCGCCGACCGTCACCATTGAAGTCGCCGTCCGACTGCAACTCCGAGTCGGTTTCATAGACGAAGCTGGCGCCGGAGCTGCCCAGGAGAGAGGCGCCCAGGGCGAGCGCGCCGAGCAAACAGGAGACCGAAATTCGCCACGTAGCCAGCGCGGCGGAGCAGGGGAAGGCGATTCGCGCGCAACGCAAGGCGCGAGGGACTGCCGGCCCCGCGCTCCCTCGGCTGGTTCCGCGGCGTCTGTCAGTTTGATGCGGGTAGCATTCGGTTATTGTTGTCATGGCACATTCACCTCGTTGGAAGGAACGAGCTGGTCAACTTCGTGGTTGGGGTTGGCCCCGAAATGCACGAGGATATACTTGTATCGGGAGCCCGAGATGACGGGTTGATTGTCCTTGAGCCAGAAATAGATGTAATTGTAGGTGGCATCGGTGCTGGAGGTTACCGCGATGAACGGGTCGAGGATGATCGTGTTGGTGGACTGGCTGGCGCTTCCGCTGATCTGGTAAGCGATGTTTTCCATCAACGGCGAGACTTGAATGGTGTCACCGGAAGGTGTTGCCCCGCCGGCATTGCTCACGGTATAGCGGTACATGGCGCACGGGAAAAGTGACCCGCCGTTGACGTTGGTTTCAATCAAAGAGAGCGGATCCAGCACGGTCCCAATCCGCGGACTGCCTTCCTTGGTTGTGACGGTGATTCTGTGGCTAAAGGTAGCATAACCAACCAGAACTCCGTTACCCGTGTAGCTGGCGGTTTGCAACGGCATAAAGGCGTTGGTTGGCGAGAGGTAATAAGCCGCAGCAAAGAAGGTGGTAGCCGCCGGCGGCAGCGGACGCTGCGGCCAAGGCACCTGCGGACCCGGGGTATTGGTCGGAATCCAGACGAAACTCTCGTAGTTGCTGAATTTGCCGTAATTCCCCTTCTTGCCGTGCGCGCGCACGGTGACGTAGTAGGTCTTGCCCATCTCGATTTTGCAGCGGATCTGGAAGAGGGCGCCATCATTGCCAAAGGCAGGCCCAACCATGGGGGTGTTAAACAGGTTGAAGTCCCTGGCGAGGTTGGTGCCGCTGTTGGTGAAGGTCATGGACACCGGTGGTGCGCCCGTACTGGAGAGCGAGGCAGAGAGGGCATATTGGTTGGTGTTCGGCGGGGTAGGATCGGCGGCAATCCGCACCTCGAAACGCTCCACCCCGTAAGGCGGACAGAACCAGGAGAGGTTCATCTGGGGGGTAGTCGAGTCACCGCTGGAGGTGATCCGGGAAAGCACCGGCGTGGGGAGCGGGGCATTCGGGGCGGTGTCAACGCAAGACCCAAGGGGCACCAGTGGACTTGGATTGCCACTGGCATCGAGCAGTTGGAGAAAGAAGCAGAGTGTGCCGCCGTTGACCGGGTGGGCACTTTCGTAACACTTGATGAATTGGGCGAGGTTGGTAACCGGCCCCTGGCAGAGCAGCGACAGGGGACCGCCATCCACCCTGCGATAAAGCCGGTATTCGGCGGTGCCTTCGGTGGGAATGATGGTGACAGCGATGTCGTTGGTTCCAGTCGGATCGTGCTCGATACAGTCACGGTTCTGACCATCACCGGCGATCACCCGCTGGCTATCTGCTGTGGCCTGGAACGGAACCTTGGCATATTGCTGGCTGCTGACCGGCGGAACGACGAGGGTGCTGGCCAAGTTGGAGATCTTGCCATTCGCCAGCCCCGCGCGGCAGGAAACCTGGATAGTAATCTTGACCGGCTTCGTGTTGGTAAACGGATTCTGAATCGGCGTCCACCAGGTGGATACATCGGACGCGTCCTGGTAATTGAGCAGCCCAAAGTAATTGCTGACGACAACCGTTCCGGCCGGGCCGGAGATGTCGGCCTGATAGATGGCCTGACAGTAGAATTCCGCCCACTCGATGCGCGAGTCATTCCGCGTGCAACTGATGTAGAGGTTGTAGTTGGTGGGATCGGCCGTGCGGAGCGTTCCGTAGGTGACGGGCAGCGCCGTCACCACTGGCCTGACGCAATTGATCTCGAC
>JAPLUA010000235.1 GCA_026397855.1 Verrucomicrobiota bacterium
CGAAAACCATTCGCGCAGCCTGCTGAAGGCCTTTTCCTGGCGCGCGACGGGGACGCTCGATACGATTTTGATCTCGTTCATCGTCACTGGGCAAATCAAGCTGGCGCTGTCCATCGGCTTCGTCGAGCTGTTCACCAAGATCGGCCTCTACTATTGCCATGAGCGGGTCTGGAACCGTGTCCAGTTTGGGAAAGTTCAACCTCGCGAAGATTACGAGATCTAGCCATAATTCGCTCATGGTGACGCAAACGACCAACACTCCGAAGCCCTCGGCCAACGAACTGCTCAAAGAGCGGGATCCGGTGCTGGGGGGATCTATTGCCCAGACGCTGGCGGACCCGCAGGCCGACCACTTCTCGGAAGACGACGCGCAATTCCTGAAGTTCCACGGCATCTACCCGCAGGACGACCGTGACCTGCGCAAGACCGGCAAGAAGCACATGCTCATGGTGCGCTGCCGGATTCCGGGCGGGGTGCTGACGCCGGCCCAATACCTGGCCTGCGATGCCCTGGCGACGCGCTACGCGAACAACACCCTGCGGGTGACCTCGCGGCAGGCGCTCCAGTTTCATGGCGTCCTCAAGGACGGCTTGCGCGCGCTGGTCCGGGAGATCAACGAGGCGCTGCTGAGCACGCTGGCGGCGTGCGGCGATGTCAGCCGCAACGTGATGGCTCCGCCCACGCCCGCCCTGGATGGCCTGGGCGCACAGGTGCAGGATCATGCCCGCCAGGTGGCGCTCGCGCTCGCGCCGCGCACGCAGGCCTATCACTCGATCTGGATTGATGGCGTGGCCCTCGATCTGGCCGATCCGGCAAACCGGGACTTTGCTGACCCGCTCTACGGCCGAACCTACCTGCCCCGGAAGTTCAAGATCGCCTTCGCCATACCGCCGCTCAACGATGTGGACATTCTCAGCAACTGCTGCGGCTTCATCGCCATCAGCGACGCCGGCGGCAAGCTCCTCGGCTACAATCTCACCGCGGGCGGCGGTATGGGCCGCAGCCACGGCAACACGGAGACCTTCCCCCGGCTGGCGGATGTCATCGGGTTCCTGCCGTCGGATAAGGTGCAGGACGTGGCCCGGGCGGTGCTGACGATTCATCGCGACTTCAGCGACCGCAGCAACCGCAAACACGCGCGCCTGAAATATGTGATCGAGGAACGGGGAGCCGAGTGGTTCCGGGCCGAGTTGGAGCAGCGGGTGGGCTTCAAGTTTGAAGCTCCGAGGCCTTACCGGTTCGAGAATCAGGGAGACGCCTTTGGCTGGAATCGGCAGGCGGATGGACGCCTGTTCCTAGGCCTGTTTGTGGAAACGGGCCGGATCAAGGATGCGAATGGGCGCCGGGTGAAGACCGCATTGCGGGAGGTCATCGCCAAGTATCAGCCGGGCATTCGCCTCACGCCGGGCAACAACCTCATCCTGGCCGACATCGCCCCGGCGCAGCAGAAGGAAATCACCCATCTCTTTGCCTCCTATGGCGTGGAAACCGATGTGGAGCGCCAGGGCGGAATCCTTCGGCGCGCCTCCATGGCCTGCGTCGCGCTGCCGACCTGCGGGCTTGCCCTGGCCGAGTCGGAGCGCTACCTGCCGGACCTGATCACGCGCCTGGAAGGAGTGCTTGCGGAGTTGGGTCTAGGGGGACAGGAGATCACCATTCGCATGACCGGCTGCCCGAACGGCTGCGCGCGGCCTTACATGGCGGAGATCGGATTCGTCGGCAAGGCGCCGGGCCGTTATCAGATCTGGCTGGGCGGCAATGAGGGCAGCACCCGGCTGAACCGCCTTTACCGCGACATGGTGAAGGACCCGGACATCACCGTGGAACTGCGTCCGCTGTTTGCCCGGTACGCCCAGGAACGGCTGCCGGCCGAGCGATTCGGCGACTGGGTGGAGCGGGTGCTATGGAAAGAACAGCCGCCGGCCGCCAATTGACCCTATGACCCCTGATCAAGTCGCTCGCTGGAACGTCGAACTGCAGCGCAAGTCGCCGCGCGAGATCGCCCAATGGGCTGTCGCGCACGCCGACGGCCGCGCCCTCGTTTCCACCAACTTCCGCCCGTATGAAGCCGTGATTCTCCACCTATGCGTGGAGGCGCAGCCGGACATTCCCGTGCTCTGGGTGGATCACGGCTACAACCGGCCCGCAACCTACGCCCACGCCGAACAGCTTCGCGCCCGGCTCAAGCTGAATCTCAAGGCATTCCTGCCGCGGATGAGCGCCGCGCACCGCGACGCGATCCACGGGCCGATCCCGCCGACCGATGACGAGGCGGGCTTGCAGCGGTTCAGCGCGCTGATGAAGCTGGAGCCCTTCCAGCGCGGCATGAAGGAGCTGGCCCCGCGCGTCTGGATCACCGCACTGCGCAAGGTGCAGAATCCTCACCGGGCCGGCCTGGATATCGTTTCCCTGGACCCGAACTTCGGCACGCTCAAGGTCAGCCCGGTGTTCAACCTGAACGATGAGGAGATGGAGGCCTATCTCGCCGACCACAATCTTCCCAACGAATGGGACTATTTCGACCCCGCCAAGGCCGACGAGAAACGTGAGTGCGGCCTGCACGCGCGCTGGGGCGGGGAGATGGTGAAAGCCTGACCCGCCACGCCCCACGCATCACGCATCACGGATCACGCATCAACGCCCCATGCACAGCTACCACCTGGACCACCTTCAATACCTCGAGACCGAAGCCATCCACATCATGCGCGAGGTGGCGGCGGGCTTCGAGCGCCCGGCCCTCCTTTTCTCCGGCGGCAAGGATTCCATTTGCCTGTTGCGCCTGGCGGAGAAGGCCTTTCGCCCGTCCGATCTCCCGACGCCCCTGCTCAACGTGGACACAGGGCATCACTTCCCTGAGCTGAACGAGTTCCGTGATCGCCGCGCGCAGGAACTCCATGCCCGGCTGATCGTCCGCACGGTCGAGGACGCGATCGCCAAGGGCATTGCCATGCCAGCGCCCGGAGAGATCAGCCGCAACCGCCTGCAGATTCCCACGCTGCTGGCGGCGATCGAGGAGTTCCGCTTCGACTGCTGCATCGGCGGCGCGCGACGCGACGAGGAGAAGGCTCGCGCCAAGGAGCGCTTCTTCAGCTTCCGTGATGGCTTCGGCCAATGGGACCCCAAGAACCAGCGCCCGGAAATCTGGAACCTCTACAACGCCCGACTCAACCCGGGCGAGAACATGCGCGTCTTCCCGCTCAGCAATTGGACCGAGATGGACGTGTGGGAATACATCCGTAAAGAGAAGCTCCAGGTGCCCGGCATCTACTTCAGCCATCGCCGGCAATGTGTGCGCCGACAGGGCCAATGGCTGCCCGTCAACGATCTGGTCCCGCCGAAACCCGGCGAGCAGGTCAGAGACCTCGTCGTCCGCGTCCGCACCATCGGGGACATTATCAGCACCGGCTGCATCGAGTCGCCGGCCAACACCGTCGAGGACATCATTTCCGAGATTGCCGCCGCCCGCGTCACCGAGCGCGGCTCCCGCGCCGACGACAAGGCCTCCGAAGCCGCCATGGAAGACCGCAAGCGAGCCGGATATTTCTAAACTGTGCCCCCTGGCAACACATGCACTCCTTGACCCAATTCCAGGATCTCGTAGCCGCCGACGTCAGTCGGCGCAAATCAGAGAGAATGGCGCGGACTAACGTCCGCTGCTACGGATTCACTGAGCCTCCCCCACACCTCGTTTAACTCCTTCAACCTCCCCCATGCCCGTTCCCCTTCATCACCCGGTGGATATTCTCCGCCTGAACACCTGCGGCTCGGTGGACGACGGCAAGTCCACGCTGATCGGCCGCCTGCTCTACGATTCGCGGTCGTTGATGGAAGACCAGATCGAGGCGCCGGCCGACATCACCGGCGGCGGCCAGATCAACCTGGCCAACCTGACCGACGGCCTGCGCGCAGAGCGGGAGCAGGGCATCACCATTGACGTCGCCTACCGCTACTTCGCCACCCCGCGCCGCAAGTTCATCATCGCCGACACCCCCGGTCATGTGCAGTACACGCGCAACATGGTCACCGGCGCCTCGAACGCCAACCTCGCCATTGTGCTCGTGGACGCGCGGCAAGGCGTCACCGAGCAAAGCCGCCGCCACACCTGCATCGCCGCCCTGCTGCGCATCCCGCACCTCGTGATCGCCGTCAACAAGATGGACCTGATGGGCTGGAGCGAGGAACGCTTCATCGAGATCCGCGACCAGTTTGAAGAGTTCCTGCCACGCCTGGAAGTGAAGGACGTGAAGTTTATCCCCCTGAGCGCGCTCAACGGCGACAACGTGGTTGAGCCTTCTTCCCACACCCCGTGGTATGTCGGACCGACACTCCTGGGCCACCTGGAAAGCGTTCACATCGGCAGCGACTGGAACCTCAACGGCTACCGCCTCCCCGTGCAATGGGTGAACCGCCCGAATAATCCAACCGACCCG
>JAPLUA010000251.1 GCA_026397855.1 Verrucomicrobiota bacterium
CAACCCGCGGATTTTGCGTTCTTTGCGTTCTTTTGCGGCCATTTCAACTGCGTTTTTTAGGATTAACAGCCACAGCCAGTTGCGGGAAATCAGGCCTCGGCCTTGATCCTGATGAGGGCCTCCCGGGCGCGCTCGAATTCAATGCGGGCTTTCTGGACCAGGGGCAGGGATACGGACAGGTAGCCGGTGTTGATTGCCTGGACGATTTCATCGGCCAAGGCGGCGAGGTTGCGTGCGCCGAGGTTGCCGGCGCCGCCCTTGAGGGCCGTGGCGGCGCTGCAGGCGCGGGATACCGCCTCGACCCCGGTGCTGGTGACGGACTTCTCCATCGCATCCAACTGCGCCGGGGCTTCGCGGAGGAACAGGTCAATCAACTCCGCGAGGGGATCGGCCCGCTGCGGCATGCGCAACTGGCGGAGGCTGGCGATGACAACCGGGTCAATCACCGAATCCAGGGCCTGCTGGGCCGCGCGGTCGGCCATGGCACGGTGCAGTGCGGCTTCCAGCTCCGGCAATTGCACCGGCTTGTTGATGAAATCGTCCATGCCCGCATCGAGGCATTTCTCCCTGCTGTCGGCCTGGGAATTGGCGGTCATGGCTATAATGTAAGTGGGCCGGGCCGGGCTGGAGGCTTCCGGCTGCTTCTTCTCCGCCTCGCGAATCTGCCATGTGGCCTCGTAGCCGCTCATCTCGGGCATGCTACAGTCCATGAGGATGACGTCATAGCGGCCGCGCCCGACGGCCGCGAGAACCTCGGCGCCGTCGGCAACGGCATCGGCGGCCCAGCCCAGTTTCTCGAGCTGCTTGAGCGCCAGCATCTGGTTGACGGGAGAGTCCTCGGCGACGAGGATGCGGACCGCCTTCGGGGCGGCGGACGCGGGGGTGGAGGCGGGAGTGTTCATAAGTGGATGAGTGATTGTCGTATCTGTTCCAACTGCGGCTTGGCCGCAATAAAGGCATCGTTGATCTCCATGAGCAAGGATCCGATCGGTTCGGGCTCCCGATTCCTGGCGAGGTCTTCAATGCGGGCGGCCAGCTCCTGGATCCGGGTGGCGCCGATGTTGCCGGCGCTCGATTTGACGGGGTGCAAGGCGTTCTCGACGCCGACCAGGTCCCCCTCGGCGTAGGCGAGGCGGCCCTGGGCAATCATCCGGGCTGTGTATTGGAGGAACACCTCGATCATCTCCGCAGTGAACTTGTCACCGCCCCGCTTGCGCAGTTGATCCAGCGTGCCCGAGACCACGAGGCCGGGCTCGGCGGGAACGGTATCCGGGGCGGGCGGACCGCCGGCGAGCCTCCGCTGAATCGCGCCCAGCAGAACCCTCTCATCCACAATCGGCTTGGTGACGTAGTCATCGAAGCCCAGGGATAGATACTTCTCCCGATCGCCCGCCATTGCGTGCGCTGTGAGGGCGATCACCGGCAGGTCGCGCAGTCCCGGTGTGGCCCGGATGCGCTGCAGCACGGCCACGCCATCCATCTCGGGGAGGGAAATATCGAGCAGCAGGAGGTCCGGCTTTTCCGGTTCCAGCCCCGCCAGCACACTGGGGCCGTCCGTGTATTCGCGAACCTCGTACAAAGGCTCCAGGATCACCCGGACCAGCAGCCGGTTATCGGGATTGTCTTCGACAACGGCGATCTTCTTCATGGGCGACGTCATACCGCGCACACCAGCGCTTTCCTGACCATACTCCCGCTTCCCGCCGCCGTCCACTCTTTCAAGCAAGCCGCAAAACAGCCCCTCCCCACCTCACGCATCTCGCATCACGCATCTCGCATCACGCATCACGCCTCCCGTTCCACCTCGCCGCTCTCCAGGATGACGCTAAACGTCGAACCCCTCCCGACTTCGCTCGCAGCCTCAATCCGGTAGCCCATGAGGCGGCAGAGGGCCAGCGAGATCGTCAGCCCCAGGCCGGTGCCGCCATACTTGCGCGCTGTGCCGGCGTCGCCCTGCTGGAAGGCCTCGAAAATGAGCCCGAGCTTCTCGGGCGGAATCCCGATGCCGGTGTCGGAGACGTCCAGGCGGACCGGGCGGTGGCCGGCCGGGTCGGTCACGACACGGACGGTGACACTGCCGCGCTCGGTGAACTTGAGCGCGTTGCCGATGAGATTGATGATCACCTGCCTGAGCTTGCCGGGATCGGTCAGGATGGGCTCCATCTTCTCCGGCAGGTCGGCCCGGAGTTCGACCGGCTTGTCCCGCACCAACCCCTCCTCCTCGGCGATCGTATCCCGCACCAACTGATCGAGGGCGACCACCGAGCTCTGCACCTCCATCTTGTGGGCCTCGATCTTGGACAGGTCGAGGATTTCATTGATAAGGCCGAGGAGGTGGTTGCCGTTGGACTGGATGCGGTCCAGGAAGTTCAGCTCGGCGGGGTTTAGAGTGCCGGCCTTGTTCTTGAGGAGGATATTGGCGAAGCCGATGATGGAATTGAGCGGGGTGCGCAGCTCGTGGCTCATGCTGGCCAGAAAGTGGCTCTTGGCGCGGCTGGCCTCCTCGGCGGCCTCCTTGGCGCGCCGCATCGCCTCCTCGGCGCGCTTGCGATCGGTGATGTCGCGGGAGATGCCGAAGGTGCCGACGATCTGCCCCGTATGATCGCGCAGGGGCATCTTGGTGCTCAGGGCCCAGGTGATGGAGCCGTCGGGCCAGGTCTCCTTTTCCTCCTGCGTCAGGGGCTGGCGGCTGCGGATGACCTCCTGCTCGTCATTGGCGGCTTTTTGCGCGTGCTCCTTGGCAAAGAAATCGAAGTCGGTCTTCCCGACGGCCTGGGCGGGATCCTCCAGGTGGAACCGACGCAGGTGCGCGCGATTGTTGCGCAGGAACCGGTTCTGGAGGTCCTTGAAGTAGATGCGATCCGGCAGGTTATCCATCAGCGTCTGGAGCAGGTAGCGCTCATATTCGAGCCGCTCGTTGGCCGACCGCAGCGCCGCCGTCATGTCCGAGGCCATGCCCAGCGCCCGCTCGCGGGTCGTGCTGAGGGACCAGACGATGCCGAAGAGCAGCAGGCTGAGGAGGGCGCCGCCGGCCCCGGCCAGGGCCGATGCGCTCCTGGGAATCATGGCCTCAAAGGCGGGCTTGCTGGAAAAAACCAGCCGCCACTGGCGCCCGCCGGTGACGAGCAGGAACTCGTCCGAGAACTTTGCATGGTAATCGGCGGGATGGGCTTCGTTCTCAAAGATCCCTTTCTCCCGGGCATCGGGGGTCTCGTCGAGGACGCGGAAATACATCATCGGGGATTTGTTGGCCAGGATGCCCTGCATGAGCTGCGCGGTCACGAAGCGGGCATAGACCCAGCCCTCGATGCCGGCGCGGCGTTGGGCCAGGGTGCCCCGCGGCTGGCGGTTGTGATACACCGGCAGCATCATCAGGAAGCCCGACGGCGCTCCGCCGGCTTTCCCCGCCAGCGTGAGGGTTCCGCTCATGGCCGTGGCCCCCGTGTCGCGGGATTTCTCCGCCAAAGCCCGCCGCTGCGGGTCGGCCCCGAAATCCTGGCCGAGCAGGGCGGAATGCCGGGCCTGGGGCTCGATGTATTTGACGATGAGAAGGTCCTCCGCAGTGCCGGGGCTGGCGACCTGGAAGCCGGGCGTTTTGTCGGCGCGCGTGGTGTTGACGAAATCCTCAAGCTCCGTGCGCCGCACAGAGGCGATGAACCCCAGCCCGTCAATGCCGGGGAAGCGCTCGTTGATCGAGATGCTCTCGACGTAGCTCTTCCACTCGTCGCGTTCGACGGAGAGGCTGGCGGCATACAGGCCCGCGGCCCCGTGCAGCACATCCTGGTAGATCAGCATCCGCTCTTCCAAAGCCGCCGCGATGCGATTGGCCTCCTCGTCGAACCGGTTCCGGGTGCCCAACTCCTCATGGTTTCGCACAATGAGCCACCCGGCGGCACTGGCCGCCAGCGAGAGGGCCAGGACGATCCATGCGGCAGGGTGCAGGACGATGGAGGATCCGCGCGGGCCGGGTGCGGACGATGCTTGCGGGCTGGAGGACTGCCGCGCCGGGGTGCCTGGTGTCATTTCGCCGCTCATGGAGCTGCCCTACAGACGCCGCCCGTCGTACCAGGTGTGGCAGGCTTCGCGGCTGGCCAGGGTCTTGCCGCCCCCGAAAACGGTCCGCGCCAGGAAGCGGAGATGCTCCCCCATGGTATAAAGCCGGAGCTTGCGCGCGGAGGTCACACTGGGATGGCGATGCAGCATGACGATGCGCTTGCCCGTTTCGCGCGCGCGCAGCTTCAGGCGCCGGCTCAGGTCTATTTCCTCCGCCGCAAACAGTTCCCGGCTGAAGCCCCCGATCGCCCGGAAAGCGGCCGCCTCGCAGAAGATGAAGGACCCCGCCAGCAGGCAGCCCGCGCGGCTGATGGCATTCCAGAGCCGCGCAATCCAACTCGCCAACGGGTAGTCGCCATCCAGCTTCACCGTCGAACCGCCCGCCAGGCAGGTCCCCGACTGGATGCACTGGGCAACTTCTCCAAACAACCGGGCGTTCGGGTTCGAGTCGGCATCAATGAAAACGAGCCAGTCTCCGGTCGCAGCGGCGGCGCCGGAATTGCGGGCGCGGCCGATCTGGTTGATCGGTTCGAACACGACCGCGGCGCCACCCGCCCGGGCCGTCTCGGCGGTGCGGTCGGTTGAGTTATTGTCGCAGACGATCAGCTCGGACCCCCAGCCCAGTGCGGTGAAGGCCCCGCAAGCCGCGTTAACATGGCGCAGCGTCTCGCCAATGAGACGCTCCTCATTGAAGGCGGGAATGATGAGGGAGACTTTCACGCAGGCTCCAACCCCGCAGCGTATCCTTGTCGCCCTACGGCGGGGAAACCGGCCTTGAAGGCTTGGCCACCGCCACGGGAGCAGCCGGCCTGGGCAGGTCTTTCGATAGTTCCTTCGCGCGCCTCCAGGGGACCAGGAGGTGCGGGTGAATGCTCCCCGTAAAGAGCCATCCGAGGCAGAAGACGATGAAGATGGCAAGGCTGGCTATCTTGATGCGGAACATGGACAGATCCCCGCTCGTGTAGGGGATGAAGGTGGCCTGTCCCAAACCCATGGTCAGGGTGGTGACGATCAGGGCCAGCATACCGCCCCCAAGCCCCCACAGCACCACGTTCTTCTGCGCCTTGGAGGCCATGACGCCAAACCAGATCGCCGTGGCCGCGGCGATGGGCCAGGGGATCGCACCGATAATCGCGTTCGTTTCCATAATGCTAAGACCATACCACAGACCCCTGCGTTCGCTAAAGACAATAACAATCTGGCGACATAACAATCTGGCGGACCGGCCGCCAGCGTTGCTCCCCCTGCCCTCCCTTACAAAACTGTAATGTGCCAGAAAGGTTGCAGTCAGGTTGAAATCGTTCTAAAGGTAACAAATAGAGCATTATCGTATCGAGACCTATGAAAGCACTCTTTAATAGTCAGAGCAGCCGGCGGCTCGTCTTCGGATTGGGCGCCGCCGTATTGGTGGGCGGATCGTTGTTGGCGATTGACCACCCGACCGCCGCAAAACCCAAGGATTCCGCACGGCAGAAAGTCGAGGTGGACGAAACGCCCCTGCCGCGGCAGGCGGGATCGCGCATGAGCTTCGCGCCGATCGTCAAGAAAGTCGCCCCGGGGGTCGTGAAGCTGACCGTCACCGCCAAGGCCGCCAGCATCCAGGCGCCGCAGGGCTTTGGCTTTGATGATCAGTTCTGGCGGCGCTTCTTCGGCGAGCAGTTCGGCAACCGCAACCCCAACCGCCAGTTCACTCCGCCGCGGCAGCAGGGCCTGGGCTCGGGGGTCATCGTCACCAAGGACGGCTACATCCTCACCAACAACCACGTCGTGGAGGGCGCGGATGAGGTCAAGGTGTCCCTGCACGACGGGCGCGAACTCATCGCCAAAGTCATCGGCCGCGACCCGAAGTCGGACGTGGCGGTAATCAAGATCGAGGGCAAAGACCTGCCGTTCGTGCCGATGGCGGACAGCGAGCAGGTGGAGGTGGGCGACGTGGTGCTGGCCATTGGCAATCCGTTCGGCGTCGGCCAGACCGTGACCACCGGCATCGTGAGCGCCACGGGCCGCGGCAACCTGGGCATCGAGGATTATGAGGACTTCATCCAGACCGACGCGGCGATCAACCCGGGCAACTCGGGCGGCGCGCTCGTGGATGTCGAGGGGCGGCTCATCGGTATCAATACCGCCATCTACAGCCGCACCGGCGGCAACCAGGGCATCGGCTTCGCCATCCCGTCCGACCTCGCCCACGACGTCATGACCAGCCTGATCAAGGACGGCAAAGTCACGCGCGGCTACCTGGGTGTCATGATCCAGGACGTCACGCCCGCGCTGGCCAAAGAGTTCAAGCTCAAGGACGCGGCCGGCGCGCTCATCGGGGACGTCGTGCCCAAAGGCCCTGCCGACAAGGCGGGCCTCAAGCAGGCCGACGTGGTGCTCGAATTCAACGGCAAGAAAGTCCCCGACAGCCGCCGCCTGCGCCTCATGGTTGGCACGGTGAAGCCGGGCACGGCCGTGCCGGTGAAGATCCTGCGCGAAGGATCCACCAAGTCCTTGGAAGTCACCGTGCAGCAGCAGCCCGGCACCGAGGAAATCGCCAAGGGCGACGGACCCGTCAACCCCGACAACGGCACCCTGAACGGCGTGAGCGTGAGCGACCTGGACCCGGAAGCCCGCCAGCAGATGAAAATCCCGGAGCACATCACGGGCGCGGTGATCACTGAAGTCGAACCCGGCTCCCCCGCCGCCGAGGCCGGCCTCAAGGCGGGCGATGTCATCCAGGAGATCAATCGTCACCCCGTCAAGACCGCCGAGGAAGCGGTGAAGCTGACGGAAACCCCGAAAGACAAGGTGACACTCCTGCGCGTCTGGAGTAACGGCGGCAGCCGCTACGTCGTCGTGGACGAAAGCAAAGCCCGCTGATGAAGATCCAGAAAGGCATACAGTCCGGCACGCTCGGGACCACGGTGAGCGTCAACAGCAAATACGGGCAGGTCGTGCGCACCCGACCGCGCCACAACCGGCAGGATACGGAGGCGCGGCTGCGCTCCCGGAACAACTGCGCGACTTATTCCCGGCTCTGGGGCCGGCTCACCGACCAGCAGCGGGAGGGTTGGATGGCGCTGGCCCTGCACACCTCCTGCCGGTCTGCGGGCGGCACGGGCGCGCCCCTGCACGGCTGCCAGCTGCTGGTCAAGATCAACTGCACCCTGGCTGCGGCGGGATTGCCGCCCGTGAAGAACCCGCCCAGGCCGGCGAAGTTCGGACCCAACCCGGTCCAGCGGCTCCGCATCACGAGCCGGCAGGGCAAGGTGAAGCTGGAACTTGCACTGGACCACCCGCCCGCCGCGCACATCGTGGTGCTGGGCTCGCGCCCGTGCAGCGCGGGCATCTCCGTGCGCAGCAGCTACTCGATCATCGGCCTGCTCCCCGCGCCGAAACGCGGCCTCAGCGACATCACCGCGCTCTACGTCGCGCGGTTCGGCGAGCCGCCGCCCGGGAGGCGTGTGTTCATCCGGACGCGGCAGATCATCAACGGCTGGGTGGACGCGTTTAAGGATACCCACGCGCGGGTTCCGGAGGCGGGAGACGCCACAGTCTCCCCATAGCCTCTCCGTGGTAGCAAGGTAGTATCAACGTCGTTTCAAGATCGTTTCAAGGTCGTTTCGAGGTTCCGCAATTAGACGGTGCCGCAAAGAGAACTGTTCAGCGCCGGGCGGCTACTCGTGGCAGCAGGAAGCGCCGCTGCCGGAGAGGACAGGGCTGACATAAGGGATGCCCAGGGACATGCCGCGCAGGATCAGCAGGGTGGCGAGCAGGAAGACGCAGGCCGGGATGGCCCGCACCAGCAGCAGTCGCAACGAGGTCGGCACCAGCTTTCCGGAGAGGCTGATGGCCAGCATCATCGGCGTCGTGCCCGCGCCGAAGGCGGCCATGTAGAGCACGCCGGCCAGGATGCCGCCCGTGGCGGCGGCGCCCGCGCAGGCCACATAGACCAGGCCGCACGGCAGCAGCCCGTTGAGCAGCCCGAGCAGCGCCAGCCCGGCAAACGTGCGGCGGCGCAGCAGGCCCGCCATGCGCGACTTGAGCTGGTTCACCGCGAACGTCACCGGGCGCCACAGGGCCAGCCGCCGCGAAGCGAAGAGCCCGAGCAGCAGCGCCACGCCCAGCCCGATGGACACCCACCGCTGCACCCCGGCCAGCACAAAGGTCCTGCCCGCGAGCCCGAACACAACCCCCATCAGGCAATAGGTCGCGATCCGGCCCAGGTTATAGGCGACCCGCAGGGCCAAGGCCAGCGGCCCGCACATGCCGGCGCAATGCAGGCTGCCCACCAGCCCGAGAATGAAAGCGGTCCAGCAGTCCAGGGAAGAGTAACCCATAACCAACATCAGGAGGCCTTGGCGCCCACGACCACCTTTTCCTCGAGGTAGTAGCTCTGTTCCCCGGAGGTCCAGGAGACGCGCACCCGCCAGAGCCCTTCGGCCAGGCCGGCGGCATCCAAATGCTGAACGCCATTGGCATCGGGCTCCAGCGAGACCGCGCGGTCCAGACCCGCAGCCGAGGGCCGGTACAGCTCTATGGACCCCCGGACCTTGCTTCGGCTCTGCCCGCCCGGCAGGTGGACGGTGATGCGCTTTCCCGCCAGCTCATAAATCACCGATGCCTTGCTCGCCTCGCGCCGGGTCAGTTCGACCCGGTCAATCTGGCTTTGGAATCTGAGCTCCTGCTCGTAGTAGTCCTTGCTGACGAGGTCCGACTTCTGGGAGCAGGCCATGACGAGCAGGCCGGCGATGC
>JAPLUA010000056.1 GCA_026397855.1 Verrucomicrobiota bacterium
CGAAGCGGAATCCGATCGAGCACCGGCTCTTTAGCGAGATCAGCAAACACTGGGCGGCACATCCGTTGATCGATTATCCTACCGTGCTGCGCGGGTGAGGGAGAGGGTGATTCAATCCCTTCGGGATCCTGCCTGGCTGATTGACTCAAGTAGCCTCCAAAGGTTGTGGTTTTTCCGGCATAAGACTTGGATACAACACCACCCATTGGGGCTGCTTGAGTCAATCAGCCAGGCAGGTCCGGGTTTGGCTGCTTTCCAATTCGTAGAATGTCCAAACTCCAAGGGCAGGTTCTTTGAACCTGCCTTAAGCCCCGTTTGGAGACGTTGATCCCCTTCTCAGTCGCGTATTCAAGCTGCGCCGGACGAAAGCGCGAGCAGCACAAACTGCGTGTGATTTCGCCGGCGAGGATGCCTGTCGTGCGGCAGGCGCGGTGTGCCTGTTTGGCGCTGGGCGCATAGACCACCTGGATATGGTTGGACTTGTGGCGAGCCATCATCTGGTCGCGCGTGATGCCGTCAAGGACCGCGTGCATGATGGGCCATTGCGGGGTGGTTTCACGCCAGCGACGCTCGGTTTCCTTCTCGGGCAGCTTCACAACTTCAGAGACGCCAAGGTCGCAGTGCAATTTGCCGTCCATGACGAACACCCTGCTCCACACGATATGCCCGGGCCTGGAGATGCCTTTCACCGTGCCGCCGCCCAGGCGGAAGTACATGGGAGGCTGGCGCTCGCTGCTTGCGCCCCGGTAGCCGCCAATCAGGTGGGCCGGCGGGACGGCGCCGGAAATGAGGAACACCCAGACATAATCGTTCACGCCGTCGCCCTTGTAGTGCTGGCCCCAGCGAAGATCATGCAGCGTGTTCTCGGGCGGAAAGCCCAGCTCGCGCCAGAGACGATAGGTCACCAGGCCATCCAGCCCCGCGCACTCGTCCACCTCGTTGAAGTGGGGAATCGCCTCCCCGGCAAACAGCACGCGGCCGGACCTGGCGCACTTCACCGGCGGCCGGTCCATGTTGTTCAACAAGCCTTCCACCAGGTCGCTGGCCGGGGCGAGATCCTTCAGGCCCTGCTGGTATTGAATGCCGACCGCGGCGCAGCCGAAATCCTCCGCGAGCCGGACGGCTGCGACATACATCTTGCACTGCTGCAAAGTCTGCGCCTCCGTCAGCTCGGTCTCCTCGTCCTTGCCCCAGCGGAAGGTCATGCCCTTCTTGAGAAGCCAGTCGAGGACCGCGCGCGCTTCCGCATCGCTGACCTGCTGCATGGCCGCGTAGAGGGTGGACTGGCTGAGCCGCTCCTTGAACACGCCGGTCGGGTGGAGCAGCTCGTCGGGAATGATGGCATTGAACATGCCCATGCAGCCCTCGTCAAAGACGCCCATGATGGCCTTCTGCTGCCGGAATTGGCGCGCGGCGCGCCTGCCAAGCTGCTCGTCGGCGAGCGGCAGTTTGAGCAGGCGCAGATCCTTGACGTGGCTTTGGTCGTGGGTGACCACCCCTTCCTGCAGCCATTCGCGGAGGCCGTCCTTGAAGAAGTCGTCGCTGAAGTTCTCGCTCCAGACCACGGCCCTCCGCCAGTTCCGCGACAAGAACACCATGAACGCCGCCGGCGGCCAGGACGTGGTGGCTGTATTGCCAGACGCATTCGGCAACGATCAGCGGGGCATTCGGATCGAGCGGGCGGAACACTTCCATGCCCATCTTCTGCGAATCAATGAAACCGTGCTGCTTCTGCTTGTCGAACGTATGCGCGCGAACAACGGTCCAGCCTTCGGCCTTCAGGGCCTTGGCTAGAACGGCTTCCATTTTCGCCTGTTCGGGCCAGCATTTCTGGTTGGCGGACATCCGCAGGTCGCCGCTGGAAATAAGGTACACGTGCTTGGGTGCGAGTGATTTTATCGTCTTCATAGTTTGATTCATTGTGCAAAAGCGCAGGGGATTGTTCTAGCAGGGAGGGAGCCCGCCGTCACTGAATTTCTCTTGAGTTCATCGTCCCACAACCCATTTCAGGGTTTCCGCACCCGCCGCATATAGTCAAAGAGGTATTGCTGGGCGTAGCCTGCGTTTGGACCGAAGTGGGTGTCGGCAAACTGGCGCAACCGCGGGAGCTCGACGCTCCGGCGCGGAAAGTAGAGCTGCCGCAAGGCCCTCATGACCCATGGGAAACCGTAGGCGAAAAGTAGAACGCAATCCGCGACCTTGCGGCCAACCCCCGGCAGTCCCATCAGCGCGGCGCGGGCATCCTCGACGGGCAGGTTCCCGACCCGCGCCAAATCAAACTCACCGCCGGCAACCCTGCGAGCCGTGGCGAGGAGGAAGGGGGCACGGAACCCCATCTTGCAGGCACGCAACTCCGCCTCCGATGTTTCCGCGAGGCGGACCGCAGCGGGGAACGCGTAAGCCGGGGCTCCCGCCCCCGGCACGACCAAAGCCTGCCCGTAACGCTCGCAAAGCGTCGTGATGAGCTGCCGGATCTGCACGATCTGTTTGGAGGATGAGAGGATGAAGGAGGCCAGGCATTCCCAGGGATCCTGCCTCAGCAGGCGCAGACCGCGGCAGGCTGTCGTGGCGGCACGCATGGGCTCGTCATCGGGAAAGGTCCGGACCACGGCGTCCAAATCCAGGTCGAGCTGGAGGTAGTCCGTCAGCCAGTCCCAGTCCGGAACCGGCCCGGCGACTTCTGCCGTGATGGCGCCCTGGCCGGCGCACAGGCGAACCCATCGCGCGCCAACAACCCCGTTCCAGGCCTCGCCGCAACGCTCCCAGCGAAAGGCCTGGCCGCAGGCCAACGTGGCCGCCAGGTTGTAATCGCGCACATCAAAACTCCGCCTGGCAGTCGCGGCAATCATTGGCCGGGGTGAAATATCGCCGTGCGGGGAAGGTTCATGGGCAAGGCAGAGCGCAATTCAAGGGCGGTTCGGATATCCGGAACGGCCAAAGGCCGTGAACTCCGCGACATTGGAGCCTTGCGCCGGGCGCTCAATAAACGACTACCGAGCGGACGGGGCAGCCCTTGAGCTTCTCGCGCCCGGCGAGGAAACTCAGCTCGATGAGGAAGGAGACCTCGAGGATTTGCGCACCCAGGCGATGGATCAGCGCGACGGCGGCGGCAGCGGTTCCGCCCGTGGCCAGCAGGTCGTCAATGAGCAGCACGCGGCTGCCGGGCTTGAGGGCGTCCACGTGGACGGCGATGGTGGAGGTGCCGTATTCGAGCGCGTAGTCCTGCTCGTGTGTTCTGTAAGGCAGCTTGCCCTTCTTGCGGATGGGCACCAATCCGGCCTGAAGCTTGACGGCGGCGGCGGCGGCAAAAATAAAGCCCCGGGCATCAATGCCGACAACGGCATCCACCATGCCGGGCTTGAATCGCTCGATCAGCAGGTCAACGCTGGCGGCAAAGAGGCGCGGGTCGGCCAGCACCGGCGTGATGTCCTTAAACTGGATACCGGGCTTGGGAAAATCGGGGATATTGCGGATGGCGCGCTCGATATCCGCGGGAGTCGGGTGTGGCTGGGTCATGGGCTGCAATCAGGGTTTGGTGGTTTCCATCTTCTCGATCATCTTGCGCAGTTTCTTCAGCGCAATGTTCTGGATCTGGCGCACGCGCTCGCGGGTCACGCCAAACTTGACGCCAACCTCCTCAAGGGTCTTCTCCGCCCCCCCGTCCAGACCGAAGCGGGCGCGGAGGATGGTCGCCTCCCGGTGGTCGAGCGTCTTGACCATTTCCTGCAGCATGCGCGTCACGGTCTTCTCCTCGAGCTTCTCGTAGGGCGTGTGCGCGCTCTCGTCCTCGACCACCTCGGCAAAGTTGTTGGAATCCTCATCGCCGATCGGCGCGTCGAGCGAAGCCGGCCGGATCGCAGCCATGCGCATCTGGGCGACACGGGTGGAGGTGATCCCCAGCTCCTCCCCCAGCTCCTCGTCGGTGGGCTCGCGTCCCAGCTCCTCCTGGAGGCGCATGGAAGTGCGGCGCATCTTGGAAATCTTATCCACCAGGTGCACCGGGAGGCGGATGGTCTTGGACTGGTTGGCCAGCGCGCGCTTGATGGATTGCTTGATCCACCAGGAGCCGTAGGTCGAGAGCTTGCCGCCCTTGGCGGGGTCGAAGCGCTCGACGGCCTTCATCAGGCCGATGTTGCCCTCGCTGATGAGGTCGCGCAGCGGCAGGCCGATCCCTTCGTAATCGCGGGCGATCTTTACGACCAGC
>JAPLUA010000428.1:0-5808 GCA_026397855.1 Verrucomicrobiota bacterium
GTTGCTGATGTACGTCACCGATTACGGGAGCTATCCCGGAGATTATTCTCCGGCCGCCCACCGCTACGTCTGGATGGACCGCATTTTCCTGTTGGCAGGCAACAACCGGAAGATCTTTTGTTGCCCCAGCGCAGCTCCGGAGAGCTTCTGGGACACCAATCTGAATAAAACCCTGGGCGCGGGCACAGACCCCTGGGGCGTCACTCCCGCCGCACGGTTTTCCATCGCCATGAACGACTGGGGCATCAGCATCAAAGCCAACCCGCAGCTTGGGCTGGGCGGCGATGTGGATGGGGGATACTTCATGGGGGTCGTCAAAGACACCATGCTCCGCAATACGCCCAACATGATTGTGCTGGGTTGCAGCCAGGCGCAGCAGGTGAATCCTACGTGGGAAGCCAACCTGGACCCCACCCAGCGTGACCAGTGGCCCTCCAGCCGGCACGGAGGTCGAACCGACCTCCTGTTTGCCGACGGGCATGCTGAGAAGGGTTGGCGCAAGGATGTCATTAATCCCCGGAACGATGCCTGGCGCCGGCGTTGGAACAACGATTACAGTCCGCACTACGAAATTGCCGATTGGGCTTATAACGCGGCCGACGCCGCCAACGTCGAGCCGTGATGGAATGCGGCGCAACATGAAGACACCCTGATACCGCTGCCCTGAGTATGAAAATGCGACCAGGTATCTTCCTTGCCTTAGCTGCGGCAGGCACCCTCAGCCTGAGAGCGGCGACCAATCAAGCCGCAACCCCTCCCGCACCGACGCGCCCGGATGTCACCTATGCGCAACCTGCGGGCTTGAACCTGGCGCTCGACGCCTATTTGCCGGAAGGGGCCGGCCCGTTCCCGGTCTGCATTCTGGTCCACGGCGGCGGTTTCAAGAGCGGCAACAAGCGAAGTTCGATCTATCCTCTCTTCGCGCCGCTGAGGGACGCTGGCTTCGCCTGCTTCAGCATTGACTACCGACTGGCGCCAGCAAACCGCTGGCCCGCGGGGATGGAAGACGTGGAGGCGGCTGTTCGCTGGGTGAAGGCGCATGCGGCCGATTTCCATGCCGATGCCCGGCGCATTGCCCTGGTGGGTGATTCCTCCGGTGGGCACTATGTTTCGTATGTGGGGGCGCTGGGACGCGAGCCGGTCAACGCCGTGGTCGCGATCTACGCCCCGCACGATCTCGAGCTACAGGTAAAGTTGCGCGGGGAACTGGGCAGCGCCATGACCGCGCTCCTGGGCCTCACGGAAATCAACGCCGCTGCCTGGGAGACGCTGCGGCAGGCATCCCCCATCAATCATCTGCGCGCCGGCATGCCGCCCTATCTGCTCATGCAGGGAGACCTGGACCGGACCGTGGTCTATGAGCAGGCGTTTCGCTTCCAGAAAAGGAGCCGCGCCCTTGGCAACACATGCGATCTCACCACCATCACCAACGGCGATCACGGTCTGGAGGGTTGGGACAAGGCGCGGCTGGAATACAAGTTGGAACTTATCAATTGGTTGAAAAAGACATTATGTATGCCCCTTTGAATATCTCCGCTGCCCAGGTATTGAAGAATACGATCTGGCGGACCGCCTCCCTTTGTTGTTGGATGAACAGAATGAACTGCAAACAACTACTGATGACGATCGTTCTCACCGGCGGTCTGACGGCGCAGATCGGGGTGGGGGCTGATAATAGCACGGCGCCAGCGAGCAAGCTGGTTATCCACGCCGACCAGGCAAAAGACACGATTAGCCCCAACATTTACGGGCACTTTTCAGAGCACCTGGGCCGCTGCATTTATGAAGGAATTTGGGTGGGCGAAGACAGCCCCATTCCCAATACCCGCGGCATCCGGAATGACGTGGTGGCCGCGCTCAAGAAGATCAAGGTTCCCGTGCTGCGCTGGCCGGGAGGATGCTTTGCCGACGAGTATCATTGGCAGGACGGCATCGGGCCGCGGTCGCAGCGGCCAACCATGATCAACACCCACTGGGGCGGGGTGGTAGAGAACAACCAATTCGGCACCCACGAGTTCATGGACCTATGCGAGCAGCTCGGGTGCGAACCTTACATTTGTGGTAACGTAGGCAGCGGATCCGTGCAGGAAATGCAGCAGTGGGTGGAGTACATTACTTTTGATGGCGTGAGCCCGATGGCCGAGCTGCGCAAGAAGAACGGCCACCCGGAGCCATGGAAGCTGAAATTCTTCGCCGTCGGCAACGAGAATTGGGGCTGCGGCGGAAACATGACGCCCCAATACTATGCGGACCAGTACAAGCGCTACGCGACCTATGTCCGGAACTTGAGCGGCAACCAGGTTTACAAGGTGGCCTGCGGGCCCAGCGGCGCGAACTACCAGTGGACGGAGACGCTGATGCGCGAAGCCGGCAAACGCATGGCGGGGCTGGCGCTGCACTATTACTGCGGCAGCGGGAGGAAGAAGCAGCTCGCCGCGGAATTTGACGAAGGCGACTGGTGCGCCCAACTCCAGCGTGCGCTTCGCATGGAGGAGTTGGTGACGAAGCATTCCGAGATCATGGATAAATACGATCCGGATAAAAAGGTGGCGCTGATCGTGGATGAGTGGGGCACCTGGCACCTGGTGGAGCCGGGCACCAACCCCGGCTTTCTCTATCAGCAGAACACACTTCGCGATGCCCTGGTTGCCGGCGTGACGCTCAACATCTTCAACAATCATTGCCGCCGCGTCAAAATGGCGAACATTGCCCAGATCATCAATGTGCTCCAGGCGATGATCCTGACGGACAAGGACAAAATGCTCCTGACACCAACGTATCACGTGTTCGAGATGTACACCGTGCATCATGACGCCAAGCTCCTTCCATCGGAAATCCAATGCGGAGACTATCAGTTCGGCTCGGACAAGCTTCCCCAAGTGAATGTCTCTGCTTCGCGCGATCAGGCGGGGAAGTTGCATGTGACCTTGTGCAACCTGGATCCAAAGAATGCGGCAGAGGTGGAGTGTGAGCTGCGCGGGGCGAAGGCGGCCAGGGTTTCCGGCCGCATCCTGACCGCCCCGGAGATGAATGCGCACAACACCTTCGAGCGGCCCGACGCCCTAAAAACGGCCGGGTTTGACGGGGCGCGCATTGCTGCCGGCGGTTTTGCCACCACGCTGCCGGCGAAATCGGTAGTCGTGCTGGAGCTTGAATAGGGGTTCAGTAAGGAACATCAAGGAGTGCCTGGCGGGGCTAATGGGTTCCGGGCTGCGAGGTCGAACAAGCCATTCGAATGAACACCGTTCACCGGTTTCTCTGCCTGTTGTTCCTTGCGGCGACCGTTGCCGCCGGGCTGCCTGCGCCGCAGACCTTCTGCAATCCGCTCAATCTCGATTACGGCTGGCGCGACGGAAGATACCGGCACGGCGCCGACCCGGTGATCGTGCTGTTCAAGGACAAGTATTACCTCTTCAGCACTTGGGACGTGGCCGGGTTCCGCGTGTCAGATGATTTGCTGACCTGGACCAGCCACAGGTTCCCAGCCGACGCCGCGCCGAGGATGACCTCGGATAACAAGAGCTATTGTGCTCCGGCTGCAGCTACGCGCGGAGATTGGCTCTATTTCATCAACATGATCCCCCGCAAAGAACAGCGGTTTGCGGCCATCATGCGCACCCGCGATCCGCTATCGGGCGTTTGGGAGAAATGCGGCGAGATCAAGAAGGTGGGCGATCCCGCGCTGTTCTTTGACGACGATGGTCGCGCCTGGCTCTATCACGGCCTCCGGCAGCCCACCAAGGTATTTGAACTCGACACCCGCACCTGGACCGAAATCCCCGGCAGCGAAGTCCAACTCCGCGCCGCCGTCACCAACGTAGCGGATTTTGCCGGCGGCTACGAGCGGGGGCGGCGCGAGGTTTTTGCCGAAACCGACACGGGCGCATTCCTCGACAAGTTCAAAACCCTTCCATGCCAGGAAGCCGCATGGATGACCAAACACAACGGGCGCTACTACCTCCAATACTCGACACCGGGCACCGTCAGCCAGTGGTACTGCGACATAGCCCTCGAAGGCGCCACGCCGACCGGCCCATTCAATCCAGCCGGCTATTCGCCCGTGTCGTTCAAGGTGGGCGGGTTTGTCGGCAGCGCCGGGCACAGCGGCGTCTTCCAGGACCGAAGCGGCCAATGGTGGCGCGTCACCACCCTGTGGATCGGCGTCCACGACCTGTTTGAGCGACGGCTCGGGTTGTTTCCGGTCCGTTTCGATGCCCAGGGACGCATGTCTACCGACACCGCACTCGGCGACTACCCGCGGCGGATTAGCGATGGCTCGCCGACCGGCTGGATGGTGCAATCCTACGCCCGGAAATGCAGCGCATCCTCGTCGCTTGCTAATCACCCGGCCGGACTGGCCGCCGATGAGAACATTCGCACCTGGTGGTCGGCCCGCACGGGTGACACGAATGAGTGGCTGCAAATGGACCTCGGGCAGCCTTGTCGCATTCATGCGGTCCAAGTGAACTTCGCTGAGCAGGACGTGAAGCTTGCACCGGACGATGACTACCACGCCTACCGGCTGCTCGCCTCGGATGACGGCGTGGCGTGGCGGACTCTGGCGGACAAGTCGGCAAGCCGCGCATGCACGCCGCACGATTACGTTCCATTGGCGGAGCCGCTCGTCACCCACCACATCAAGATCGAGAACGTCCACACGCCTTGCGGCGGGAACTTTGCCATTCGTGATCTGCGCGTCTTTGGCCAGGGCGGCGGCGATCCGCCCCTACCCGTGACCGGCGTGAGGATCGAGCGCCACCGTGACGACGATCGCAACGTCACGGTTCGCTGGAACCGAACGGCCAAGGCCGAAGGCTACCTCCTGCGCTTCGGGTCCGCGCCCGATGCCCTCTACCAGTGCATTCAGGTGCAGGGCGGCAGCACGGAGCAGCTTACCATGCACGCGCTGACGCGAGGACAGAGCTACGCGTGGCGCGTGGATGCCTTTAACGCGAATGGATTGACGCCGGGACAATGCGTTCTTGAGCGACAGCCATGAAACGGCACACTGAAAGGCAGATGTGAGAGCGAAGAACATGAAGCAACAAAGCCACCTCTTGAGAAACTGGCGGAGCGTATTGATGGTATGCATACTGTGCGCAGCCGTCTCGGTCAGCGGCGCGGAGAATACGGCGCGGCCGAATGTGTTGTTCATTCTGGCTGATGATCTTGGCTGGAGCGATACGACGTTGTATGGCACGACCAAGTTCCTCGAAACACCGAACATTGAACGACTGGCCCAGCGGGGCATGACGTTTCAGAACGCCTACGCCGCGAACCCGCTCTGTTCGCCGACCCGGGCCAGCATTATGACCGGATTGTATCCGGCGCGCATTGGCATCACGACGCCCTGCTGCCACGAAGAGGCGGTGAGGCTCACAGAGAAAATGGTGGCGCAGGCTCCACCCTACGAGCCGGCGCTGCAAATGATCAGCGCGTCCCGCTTGCGGACTAACTATTATACGCTGCCCAAGGCGTTTCGCGACGCGGGCTATGTGACGGGCCACTTCGGCAAGTGGCACCTGGGCGCGGAACCTTACAGCCCGTTAGAGCAGGGTTTTGATGTGGATGTGCCACATTATCCAGGGCCGGGGCCGGCCGGCACCTACGTTGCGCCTTGGCATTTCCCCAAGAAATTGAATTTCACCAGCCGGCCCGGGGAGCACATTGAAGACCGCATGGCGGATGAAGCGATCCAATTCCTCAAGGCCAATCGGCATCGTCCGTTCTTCCTGAACTACTGGGCCTTTTCGGTTCACGCGCCGTTCGACGCCAAGACCAATTTGATTGCTAAGTATCGGGCCCGAG
>JAPLUA010000428.1:5832-6413 GCA_026397855.1 Verrucomicrobiota bacterium
CGAGCAGCGTTGCCCGGTGTATGGCGCGATGGTGCAGAGTCTGGATGATAACGTGGGCCGATTACTTGACGAACTGGAGACGCTCAATCTGGCCGACAACACCATAATCGTTTTCTTCTCCGACAACGGCGGCAACATGTATGACCGCGTGGATGGCATCCCGCCGACGAGCAACCGGCCGTTGCGCGGCGGCAAGGCGACGATCTATGAAGGCGGCACGCGCGAACCGTGCATCGTGGTCTGGCCGGGCCGGGTAAAGCCCGGTTCCCGGAGCGACGCGCTGTTCTCCAGCCTTGATTGGTTTCCAACGCTGCTGGCGATGACCGGAGTTCCGGCGCGGCAGGGAGCAAAATTCGACGGAGTGGATCAAACGCGCGCGCTGCTTGGCGTGGGTGCGCCCCGCGACACGGCCATTTGCTACTTTCCGCACTACGTGCCGGCGACGGGAGCGCGGCCGGCAATCTCGGTGCGGCGCGGCGACTGGAAGCTCATCTGTTTCTATTGCGACAACCGCGACCAGAGCGACCGCTTTGAACTCTATAATCTCAAGGATGATCCCGGCGAGAAGAACAACCTTGCCG
>JAPLUA010000428.1:6432-9911 GCA_026397855.1 Verrucomicrobiota bacterium
AGAACAACCTTGCCGACGCCAGTCCCGGCAGGGTGAAGGAACTGAACGCGTTGATTGCTGAATTTCATCGCGAAGCCGGCGCACTTGTGCCGGCAAGAAACCCCGCGTATGACCCAAAGGCTGCACGGCCACCCGGCAAGAAGAAGGCCCCAAAATCCGCGATGCCGCCGAAGCCAGCAAGGCCGGATGCGCGCAGTGAACTTGAACACAGCAGCGATGCCGGCACTAATGTATCCGCAGACAAGTAACCTGAGGCCAAGATCGGCAGTTAGTGCAAAGATGCCAAGAGGCAAAGGCGCAGCGCGGGAAAATGACAGGGATAGATGGCCATGACGGCTCCGTTGTTCGCTCAAGTGCAAGCGGTCTGTGGCCGATGGCGACGACTGGATTCTTCTCGTGCTCGGTGTGTATGACAAAACCTTGGCTGCTGTGGAGGGCGATGGAGAAGTCCAACCCGGCCTTCCATCCCCATCCTCCACCGGTTTATCCCAGAACCTTGCTATCCAATCCTTCGCTTCTGCCTGGCCCTGTTCCGATCCCCCCTTGAGTTCCCATTTGCCGTTCAGGTATCGGATCAGTTTTGCCTCACCCCAAGAAGCCACAACCTCCCCATCGTCCCGGAAAAAGGGATAAGAACGACCCCAGCAGCGTTTACGGGTTGAGCGACGAAGGGGCAGGCGATGCCTTCCAGTTCTTCTCGATCAACGGCCGCAAAACCAAGGTCATCCGGCGGTAGCCCTCCATCGTGAGGTGGAGTTGATCGTCCACATAGCACTCGGCCACAGGCTCTCCGGCAGGGGTCTCCATTGCCGGGTTCACATCCGCATAAGCGACATCCGGGAGGGAGCCGGCCAACTGGCGCAACCCCTTGTTCGCCTCGTCAACCCCCCCCAACAACCCTGCCTTGCGCTTCTGCGGCGCACGGATCACGGAAACCAGCAGGATGCGGGCTTTGGGCAGCGCGGCGCGCGTTCGCCCGATCCATTCTCTGGTGTTCTGCACGATGACCTGGGGTGTTACCTTCGCGTTCACATCGTTGCTGCCGCAATACCAGACCACAAGCCCGGCGCGCGAGGCCGGAACAATCTGGTCAAAGAAGAACAACTGGTCTTCGGTGCGGGAACCGCCAAAGGCCCGGTTGACCACCGGAAGCGGCGCAAGGTCCCGCTCGCAGCTCTCCCACTTGCGGAAAATGCTGCTTCCCACCATCAGGACTCCCCCGGGCGCCGACGCTGGCGCCGACGCGAGCCTGGCTACCTCCGCGGCGTATTTGTGCTCCGCGGACGACCTGCCCGGATCAGCACCGTGAACGACACAACCGGCGGCCAATATCGCTGCAAGAAATGCAGCCTTCAGAGTGATGGTGTGTTTCATGCGCATAAAGTCATGTGCCTGCGATGACTATACCACCGCCGGCCAGGCAGGATCAAGCAGGCCTCAAAAACGAAATCGGGACCCCGCATCGCGTTTGAAGGGAGCGGACCACCAAACGTCGCGGAGGCCCATCCATCTCCTCCTGAGAGAGGAGATGGCAGATTTGATTGTCGCGGGGAGGGATTTTGCTGGCGGGAAGCAACGCGCCCCGAATACGTTGGATGCCCGGTTTGAAGCTGTCTCTCATAAATGGTCGTGGTTTACGGCTGCTGATTCTGTCCGGCCTGGCCGTGCCGGGCATTGCCGCCCAGGCGCAGATTGCGCCCGGGACACCAAGCCCGCCCCTGACCAACGCCGCGCAGATTCGCCGGCTTGCACCGGCCGAAGCCGAGGCGAGGCTGCCCGTTAAGCTCCGCGGAATTGTCACGGCCATCAGCCCGGGCTCCAGCATTTTCCTGCAAGACGACACGGGCGGCACTTTCGTCCGGATCGTGGGCCAACCGCCTCCCGCAGCTGCCCCGGGCGATCTGCTGGAGGTTGAGGGCGTCACCTTTTCCGGGCGCTTCGTCCCCGGCGTGGATTCGGCCCGGTTTCCGGTCGTGGGGCACCGGGAGTTGCCGGGCCCGGTGCCGGCGGCATTTGACGACCTGCTATCCGCCCGGTGGCACTACCAGCGTGTCGAGGTCACCGGCATTGTCCGCTCCGTCAGGCCGGGGCCCGAGCGCCAGCGCACAGTCCTGATGGTCGCGCTCGGGGCGCGCAAGCTCCAGGTGGACATCCTTTGGCCCGGCACCACCAACCTGTCAGCGCTGGTGGACGCAAAGGTGCGTGTGGCCGGGCTGGCAGCCGGGCTCATCAACGACCGGCGCCAGCTCATTGCTCCGGAGCTGCTGGTAAGCCGCAGCGCGGACCTCGTGGTCGAAGTCCCGCCGCTCGCAGATCCGTTCGGGGTAGCCTTAACTCCCATCGCCGCGTTGCTGAGCTTCAACCCTGGCGGGGTTTCCGGCCACCGCGTCCGCGTGCGGGGAGTGGTGACGCATCAGCAGAGCGGCAGGACGCTTTTCCTGCGCGACGCCGGTCAGGGGCTGGAGGTGCAAACGACGCAGGCGACGATCGCCCGGCCCGGCGACGTTGTCGAGGCGGTTGGTTTTCCGGCAATCGGATCCTTCAGCGCCCACCTCGAAGACTCGGAGTTTCGGGTTACGGGAAGCGACGCCAGCCCGGCGCCGCTGCCGATCACGCTGAAGGAGGCGCTCGTGGGCGCAAATGACGCAAACCTGGTCGTTTTGAGCGCGCGGCTGATCGAGGCTCTGCAGTCGCCGGCCGAGTCAGTGCTCGTGTTGCTGGCGGAAGACACGCTCTTCCACGCGCGGCTGCCGCGCACCTCGCTCGCGGTCAGAAACGGCAGCGACGTGCGCCTCACGGGCATCTGCCGCGTGCAGGAATTCACTTCCCCGGCCAACACCTTCAGCGCCGAGCCGCGCGATGTGGAACTGCTGCTGCGTTCGCCCGCCGACATCGCCGTGGAATCCACCCCCTCCTGGTGGACCACCGCCCGACTCGCGGTGGCCACCGGCATTCTGCTGGTAATCTCGGTCGCCGCCTTTAGCTGGATCGCCCTGCTGCGCCGGCGGGTGCTCGATCAGTCGGCGGTGATTCGCGAGAAGGTGCAGCGCGAGGCGGCCCTGGAGGAGCGCCACCGGCTGGCCCGCGAGATGCACGACACGCTGGCGCAAAGCTTTTCGGGGCTGGCCTTCCAGCTCGACGCGCTCGCCGGGCGGCTTCCGCCGGATGCCGAGGCGATTCGCCAGCCGCTCGAGGTCGCCCGCCAGATGGCCCGCCACGGGCAGGAGGGATTCCGGCGCTCGCTGATGAACCTCCGGGCGCAGGAACTCGAACGGGGGAGCCTTCCTGACGTCCTGCCGGAAGTAGCGCGGCAGATTACCGCCGGCACGGGCATCGCGCTGCGCTGCCAGATGAAAGCGCCGGCGCGGTGCCTGCCGGAGGCCGTCGAGGCCAACCTGCTGCGCATCGGGCAGGAATGCCTGGCCAACGCCGTGCGCCATGCGCATGCCGCGCAAATTGAACTGGTGCTGGAGCCGGTC
>JAPLUA010000100.1 GCA_026397855.1 Verrucomicrobiota bacterium
AGATACCTACCAGGTCAACTACACCTACCGGTTGCAGGCAACTTTTGTGGGCGATCCCTGGAACCTGTTCCGCCGGCTGGTGGCGGCGCAGGATCCGCCTTACGGGGCCTATGTGGACACCGGCGAGTGGGTGATCTGCAGTGCTTCGCCGGAGCTGTTCTTCCGTCTCGACGGGACGCGTATCGAGTGCCGCCCCATGAAGGGGACCGCGGCCCGGGGCCGAACCCCGCCGGAGGATCGCGCGCAGGCCCGGGCGCTCCAGGCCTCGGAAAAGGAGCGGGCGGAGAACGTGATGATCGTGGACATGGTGCGGCATGACCTGGGCCGTGTGGCGCAGCCCGGGAGCGTGCAGACAACCCGCCTTTTCGAGGCAGAGCGGTATCCAACCGTGTGGCAGATGACCTCCACCATCGAGGCGCGGACCGAGGCTGGGCTGGGCGAAATCTTCCGGGCGTTGTTTCCGGCAGCCTCCATCACGGGGGCGCCGAAGGTGCGAACGATGCAGATCATCGCCGGGCTGGAGCCGCTTCCACGGCGGCTTTACACAGGCACGATCGGTTTCTTTGTCCCCGGCAGGCGGGCCCAGTTCAACGTAGCCATCCGCACCGTGCTGGCAAACCGGCGAAGAGGTTGCGCCGAGTACGGCGTGGGTGGCGGCATCACCTGGGATTCAACGTCCGTGGCGGAGTGGGAGGAATGCCGGACCAAGGCCGGGATCCTATCGTCGGCGGCGCCGGAGTTCCGTTTGCTCGAAACCCTGCGATGGACGCCGGAAGAGGGCTACTTCCTGCTGGAGCGGCACCTCGAACGGCTTAGGGACTCGGCGGATTACTTCGGCTTCAGCATAGACCTGGAGGCGCTCCGATCTGAGTTGGAGCGACCGGTTCCCGGGTTTGGTGGAAGGCGACAGAGGGTCCGGCTCCTGGTGGCAAAGGACGGGCGCATGAGTGTGCAGGCACAGGCGCTGGCGGAGAGCGCGGCGAAGCCCCTGCGCGTGGCGTTCGCCCGCGCGCCGGTGGACGACACAGACCGCTTTCTTTATCACAAGACCACCAACCGGGGCGTATATGAGGCGGCGCGGGCCGCCTGCCCGGGCTTTGATGATGTGCTTCTGTTCAACGGGAAGGGGGAGATTACGGAGTCCACCATCGCCAATGTAGCCGTCGAGATTCAGGGCCGTCTCTGCACGCCGCCGGTGTCGTGCGGCCTGTTGGCGGGGACCTTGAGGGCGCAGTTGTTGCAACAGGGTGAACTGGTCGAACGGCCGATTACGGTGGAGGAGTTGCTCCGGAGCCGGGATGTTATCCTGCTCAATTCGGTGCGAGGGAAATACCGGGTGGAATTGGACGGGGCAGGGTCGGCGTGAGGCAGGCCTCGCCTCATGCCTGGCTTGACTGCCGGGGGCGGGCAGGCAGACTGCGGACAGCAATGGCGAAACTCTCTATGCCCCGACACAACCCCGCCGGGTTGCTGGCGCTCGTCATGACGCTGGGCCTTGGATCGCTTAAGGCACCGCTGGTCGAGGCATCGGGCGTGTCCGATCGCCCGCCTTACCGATGGATCCAGGTGACTGCCAAAGCGCCTTTTGCTCCGCGCGACGGAGCGGGAGCGCTGGTGTTCGCCGGAAGAATGTGGCTGCTGGGCGGATGGAACCCGCACGACAAGAAAGCCTTCCCACGCACGTGCGGCAACGACGTGTGGGCTTCCGCCGACGGCTCGGATTGGTCTTTGGTGAAACCCAACACCTTCCTCGACGCGGCGTTCGACCCCGCCCTCGACTGGGAAGGACGCCATACGGCGGGCTATGCCCTCTATCGGGACAAGATGTGGATCATCGGCGGGGACCCTATCCAGGGGCACTACCAGTCCGACGTGTGGAACTCGGCGGACGGGAAGACATGGCATTACGTCAACCAGGGCCAACCTCTCCCCTGGGTGCCGCGCGTCCTGCATCATACCCTGGCATTCAAGGACAAGCTGTGGGTGCTCGGCGGTCAGACGTTGCCACCGTTTGCCCCGCACGAGGAAATCTTCTACCGGGACATCTGGAACAGCAACGACGGCATCCACTGGCAGCAGGTGGTTCCCAAGGAGCCATGCTGGTCGGCGCGCGGGATGATCGGCGGGAGCGTCGTGTTCAAAGGCCGGATGTGGATTCTCGGCGGCGGCACTTACGACACTCCCAAGGTTCCACAGCGGCAGTTCTACAATGACGTGTGGAGTTCACCCGACGGCATCCGCTGGACCCGCCATTTGGGATCCGCGCCGTGGGCGCCCCGCCAGTACCATGACGTGGCGGTCTTTGACAATCGCATGTGGGTGCTTGAGGGCTACTACGAGAAGGGCGGCAACCGCAAGGATGTGTGGTATTCGGAGAACGGCGTTGACTGGTCTGAATTGCCCGGCACGCCGTGGAAGCCGCGCCACGCCGCCAGTGTTTTTGTCCACGACAATGCCCTGTGGATGGTCGCCGGCAACAACATGGAGGCGGACGTGTGGAAGCTGGTGAAGACAACGAGGCAGGGCACTCATGAGCCCTGAATTGTGAAGAACATAGCATACACCGCGGGCCGGTTGCATTAGATGATCACGCTCGGCTTGCCACCACGCCCGCAATGGTCCAGTATAGATTTATGGTCGAGCGTGCGCAAATAAGCGCCTTCAGCGAGGCGGTCGCGCGGGAGTTTTGCCCGCACAAGATCGTCCTGTTTGGCTCTTACGCTTACGGCAACCCCACCGAGGATTCGGATGTGGATCTGCTGGTCATCATGCCGTTCCAGCGCAAACAGGGCCGCAAGTCGCTCGAAATCCGCCAGCGTATTTCCGCCGATTTCCCGCTGGATTTGATTGTGCGGACCCCGGAGTTCATCGCCCAGCGGATGGAATGGGGCGACTGCTTCACTCGTGAAATCCTTTCCAAGGGCCAGGTGCTGTATGAAGCCACTGACACAAGAGTGGGTCGCGAAGGCTGAGGGGGATTTTGTTGTTGCCGCTCAGATTATGAGGGGGCGAAAGCATCGCGTCTTTGATGCGGTCTGCTTTCACTCGCAGCAAGCAGCAGAAAATTATTTTAAGGCCCGGCTATGTGAAGCCGGCGTTGCTTTTGCCAAGACTCATGACCTGATTGTCCTGCTCAAGCTGACTCTTCCCTTGGAACCTTTGTGGTCTTCTTTTCTTCCGGCAGCCCAGGCGTTGACTGATTGCGCGGTTGATTTCCGCTACCCCGGCGACACAGCGACCCTCGGCGAAGCCCGGCTTGCTCTTAAAGAATGCAAAGCGATTCGCCGGGAGGTTCGGCTGAGCCTTGGTTTGCCGGCATGAACGCCACTGTGAGCCGTGGCCTGCCAACCTGGTTGGCCTTGCTCGTGTTGACGTGCGCAGTCGGGTCGGTTTGCGCCGGGCAGCCCGACCCAACCAGCCGGCCTGTCAGCGCGGTCCTGCGCGAACCGCTGCCGTCGGAGGAAATCAGGCTTTCGGAGAGCGCCACCGGCTACTTGATCAGCGGCCCCACGTTCACTTACCGGCTGGAGAAGGCAACGGGGGCAATCACTGGGATTCGGGTGGTTCGCGAAGCGCAGGAGGTCGTCACGTCCGACGGCCCGGCGGATATTCAGATAGACCAATACCGGTTGGCGTCCGATCTCAACTCTTGCAAGGTCAGCATCGTCAGCAAGGGCAAGGACAAGGTCGTCCTCCGGGCCGAGGGGATTCTCCGCGATCCGGGCAAACGTGGCCCGGAGGTGGATTACACGCTGGTTCACACTTTCTTCAACGACGGGGTGGCGGTGACCGCGGTGAAGCTGATCCCCCGGGCGGATTTGCGGGTGGAACAGGCGGTGCTCTATCGGCTTCCTGCGCAAGGCCGGTTCAGTCATTACCTGCACAAGAACCGGGATGAGCACGGGGACGCGGCCGCGCGAGGCATTTTGCCTGCGGCGGGTGAAGTGCTGCGGCTGACGACGTTGACGTCCTGTCTGCAGGTGTTCAGCCCGGCGGCGGCGCTGGCGATTTTCACCGACGGCGGGGCGCTCCACCTGAGCCGGCCGAAACTGGATACCGCTGTAGCCGAGGTGACCGCGAAGGACGAAATCCGCACGGATGTTTCCCTCACGCAGTACCTGGTGCATATCGCCGCCGGGGATGACCCTTACCTGCTGAAAGCCGGCGAGTCCTTTACTTTCAGGGTCGGCATCAGCGTCGCCCCCTGTCGCCTGCCGCATCCGCGGCTGCACGATCTGCGGATGTTCACCTGGATTGGCGATGCCCGACACCCGTATCCGACGGACGAGGAGATCAGCGGTGTCGCGCAATTTGGTTTCACCCTGTTCCAGATGCACCGCGTGGGCACGCCGGGCGAGCCCCGACCGCCGGCGGGAGAGTTCGAGCGCGTCCTGCGAAAGGTCCATGAATCGGGAATGCTCTTTCTTTGGGAGGAGAATGCCGACCTTCTTTACGCGAGCGCGCCCGGCGTGCGGGAAATGAAGGCCAAAGGCGAGTGGCCGCTCTGGCAGGGGTTCAACTACGGCGGCCATTACCAGGCCGCGATGGATCCCTACTGCGATCTGGTGGCCACCTGCCTGGCCTCGCCAAACGGCCTGGCTGACTACCGGCTGGCCAATATCAGCCGCATGTTGAATCGGTTCCCGGTGGACGGCATCTACCTGGACGACAACCTGCCTTACCCCAACTGCACGCTTTGGCGGGAGCACGATCATCCCCGCCAGGTCTATGATTGCCTGATCGAGTTGCACGAGATGAACTGGCGTCGCCGCGAACTCATGCGCGCCCGCTGCCCGCACGTGGTGCTGGTGAGCCACAACACTCGCGGCTTCCTTCTCCCCGCGGTCTGTGATTTCGACGCGCTGCTCTACGGCGAGGGCTACTCGTTCGGGTCACTGGAGGACTACTGGAGCTACTACGGATTCGCCAAAAGCCTCCCCGCCCAGGGCATGATCTGGCCGGGCGACGATGAGCCGACTCGGTGCCCCACTTCGCTGGTTTACAACTACGACCTGCTTACCGGCGGTGGCCAGTACACCCAATTAGACTGGCGCCTCTATGCGAGTAAGTTCCCATACGCCAAAGGCGTCACCGAGCGCGAGCCGATCTACACCCGAACCTACAATCTCGCGCAATACTACTTCGGATTGTATGAGTCGAAGGCCTCGTATTTTACGGACGCCAACGGCCTGTTTGCGGCTACCGCTCCGCAGACCTATGCGACGGTCTATCACAACCAGGTTTGGGGCGATTGGCTGATCCCGGTTGCCAACATGGCGGCCAAAGCGCAGGCCACGTCGCTTGATATTCGGTCGCCAGAGACACTCGGCATCGTGGCGCAGAAGGACTATTTGCTATTCGACCCGCAGCCACGGGTCGCCCAGGCCTTCAAGGGCCGGGACCTGGGCCGGGGGCTTGCGGATCTCTTGATTCCCGCGCACAGCCTGAAACTGCTCTACCTGCGTGCGGTGCCCGACAGCGCCCCCTTCCATCTCTGGGGCGGAAAGCGAATCTCGGAAAATTGGGATGCCAGGAAGCGCAAGCTGTCCTTGGTCCTCCAGGGGCCGGCCGGCCTCCGGGACGCCGTGTTTCTTGGTGGTGCAAACCGGGGCATCCAATCGGTCCGTGTTGGCGGTCAGCCAGCGTCGTTTTGCCTGGATCGAGCCCAGGGACTGGCCCATGGTCAGGTGACTTTCACGGCCAAGCCGTTGCTGATCGAGGTCCTCTGCTCGCGAGAGGGTACGAACGGCCTGCCGGAGATACCGACCGTCACCGCTCCGCCCAGGTAGCGGATGCGAACGCTGGCTACGGGTGGACCGATTGCTGGGAGAATGGGGCATACCGAACGACAGCGAGGCGGGGCGACGCGTATTCGCGGAGCGCATGGAATGGCAGCGGGGGGAGGATTCGCCAGGTGAGTTCAAGCGGGTGGAACGAGGCTGGTGTCTGGGAGGGGAGGAATTTCTACAGGATAGCATTGGCACGCGAGGGCACCAGGCGTGATTGCTGCAACATCCAAGCCAAAGCGCGGTCGGCTGTCCGCTAAACGTCGAATCCCAGCCCGTGGCGCCCGGCAGGTAAAAAGCATTTGCCCCGGTGCTTTCAAGAAACAAATTAGTTCCACCGAGGCGTTGTGGTCATTGTAACCGGTCGTTCTGAGTCTGTAACCAAGCCCGTGCCTCTGACTGCACGGTGGGGGAGTCGCCGGCCCGTGCCACTACGTCGGCAAAGGACAGCCCTCGGCCTTCCATGAGATAACGCACCATCTGGCGATACGTGAAATAGCGATACGCCGGCGAGGGATGGTTCTGGCCGGAGGCCATGAGAGGCAACCCCTCGGCTTCGGGGAAACTGCTCTCCTGCACCAAGTATTCGCAATATCCCTCGTTCACCCAATCGGGTAATCGTTTGCTGCGCAACAGACCGAGTCGGTGTCGAATCAGCCCATGGGAAATCTCGTGAGCCATAACGCCTGACAGCGACCGAGTGTTGAAATCCGGAGCGTAACGTCGGGCAACGTTCTTGCGGAAATCCGCCGCCGCC
>JAPLUA010000409.1 GCA_026397855.1 Verrucomicrobiota bacterium
TCACCCAAAGCCTCAGCATCAATCCCTGACCGATTTCCAATCCGCTATGGGCGAAGACAACCTGACCAAGGCAATGGCATTCGTTACCCACCAACACCCCAAACTATGAAAAGCCCTTCATGCATACGCGATGGAAGCGCCGACTCCTGCATTAACCAACCTTGCTCGCGGGTTGTGCGCTTCTATAATGCGCGCGTGCCTGAGCTTGAAACCATTGGCGCGGCCTCCGGCTGCGCATCCCGCCACGGGCGGGGACATCGAACATCCAACATCCAACATCCAACATCCAATGATTGCCGGAATGGAACCCGTTGGATGTTGGGTGTTTTCCTTCTTTCCCTCGCATTAACCACCCCAGCAATCGCCGTCAACCCTCCGGACCTCATCCACGCCTCAGTAAAGGTCACTCTCGGGGACGGTGAGCAGCCGGTTAATCCCTGGTTCCTGGGGATGGGACTGCATCCCGGCGAGCGCAGCTACTTGCAGCAAACGGGCAGCGTTGCCCTGGTGCGCGACACGCTCGGGCTGAAGAGCATTCGGTTCCCGAACGGCTGCGAGGCAGACCGCTACGGCTGGATGCGCGCGACCAAGGACAACTTCATCACCGTGGACGAGTACCTGGACTTTTGCGACCGGACCGGCTGCCGGCCCTATTACACGATCAACATGCAGGGCGGCACCGATGGCCGGGAAGGCTCGGCTCCGGCTGACGCGCCGGTGGACGAGAAGATCCGCTACAAGCACCTCGCCCCCAACCCCTGCGGCTACGCCCCCACGAGCTACTACTACGGAACGCTGCCGGAGACGGTCCAACTGGTGGAGAAATACACGGTCAAGCGAATCCTGGAGGGCAAGACGCCCATCCTGGACTACGAAATGGGCAACGAGAATTGGGGGCAGGCCACCTCGGATTGGCCCGCCGGGGTGTATGTCCGGACCGTCGAGGTTTATGCGCGGGCCATGCGGGACGTGTTGCAGCGTGCCAAAGCGCAACACCCGCAATGCGCCGCGGCCAACCTGAGGATCACCGCCGTGGGCTATCCGATCATGGGCAACAACCAGGATCCGCAGCAGGCCACACGTTACGACATTGATGTGGCCTGGACGCAGGGGCTGAACCGGCTGCACGACCTTGGCCTGCTGGATGCAGTGCAGGAGCATTTCTATCCTTACAGCAGCGCCACGGGCGACGCCCTGGTATGGGTCGAGCACAACCTGAATAACATCATCCTCACCCGGCAGGGCATCCCGAACCCGCGGCTGCACCAAGGCATCCCGAACCCGCGGCTGCATGGTTACGCCGATTCCAAGCTGGCGTATAACATGCCCATGGACTTCACCGAGTGGAACCTCAAGTGCTGGGGGCCGGAACCCCGATTCCTCAAGATGCCCAACGGCGAGTTCGAGGCCGGCCTCACCAATTGGACCGTTGAAGCCGCGCCGGCCGGTACGGCGCAGATCGAGGCCACGCCCGAAGCGGCCCGGCGCGGCCAGTCCGGGCTTCGCAGCAAGACCGGCCGCAAAGCCAGCCGGGCCGAGGTGCGCCAGAGCCTTTCTCCCGCCAGCCAGACGGAACTGACCGCCCTCGTGTGGATTCGCACAGACTCCCCGACCAACGTCTCCCTGGCCCTGCGCAACGGCGGTCAGACCATCATGGAGCGGACCGTCACCGCCCGGAACCGGTGGCAGCGCTATGGCGTGAGCGGAAAACTGGTCTCCACCAACTCGCCGGTGGAGATCGTGCTCCGCGTCACCGCTCCCAACGTCACCGCCTGGTTCGACAATGTCGAGGTGGTCTATTATGACGCTGCCGGCTCGCGCTCCCCCCTGTCCATCAATACCTTCGAGCAGCAGCTTTACTGCGTGGACGCCATCCACCAGATGATCGAGCACGGCGCCGAGCGGTCGTTTCTCCACCACATCTTCGGCAGTTACGGCTGCCCCGCCATTGACGCCAATGGCAGACCCAGGGATAACGCCAAGGCCTTCAACGTGTATTCCGGGCGCATCGGCCAGTCGCTGCTTAAGACCGAGACGCAGGTGCAGACCTTCGACTACGACGGCCACGTCGGGAAGTGGGCCTCCGACTTCAACGCCCTGGCCCCGGCCGCCCGGAATGTGCCGTGCCTGTCGGCCCTGACCACGCGCGAGGGCAACCAGTGGTATCTGCTCCTGTTAAACCGCTCCACGGACCGCACGGTCAGGGCAAAAGTCCGCCTGCCCGTCGCGCCGGAGCCCGGAGCGGACATTCGCACCCTGTCAGGGGAAGACTACAACAGCTTCGGGGCCGCAATCTCCGACACCACCGGGCGCGTCGGCAAGACCTTCACGCGCGACGTGGCCCCGCACTCGGCCCAGATGATCCGCTTCCGGATTCCCTCCCGATGAACACGCGCCTCACCGACCTGCTCGACCACCTGGCAGCCACGCTCACGCCGGAGCGCGAAGCCGGGATCGAAGACCTGCACCGCCGCGCCTTGTCCTGGCAGCCGGTCGAGCGCCTGCCGCTGGTTCTCAGCTATCCGGCCCCGCAAGATCGCTGGGCCCCCTACCCTCACGCCGAGGCCCTTGCCGACCCGGAGAAGATGCTGTTCAACGAACTGGTTTCCGCCTGGGGGACCAGCATCTGCCACCGGTCACTGGTGGGCGATGATCTGCCCTGCACCATCCGCGCGAACTGCGGCTGCGTACTCATGGCTTCCTTGTTCGGCGCGCGCATCGAGCAGGTGGAAGATAACCCGCCCTGGGCGCGGCATTTCGAGACCCGACAGGAGTTCGCAGCGGCTTTGGAGCGCGACCCGCTGGACTTCACCCAGGGCTGGTGTCCGCGAGTTGTCGAGCGCCACGAGTTCTACCGCGCCGCGCTCGCCCCGTATCCCGCACTGGCCGGCATCATCAAACTCGTGCTGCCGGACCTGCAAGGCCCGATGGATACGGTGGAACTGCTGCGCGGCAGCGAGCTTTACGTGGACCTCTACCAAGATCCGGCGCTGGTGGCCGATGCGCTGGCCAAGGCCGCCGCGGCGCAGATTGGCTTCGCGCGTTACCTGTCCCGGTATGTGAACGACGGCCCGGCCGGCTGGGCGCATCAGCACGGCTTCCTGGTTCGCGGCCCGATCCTGATCCGGATTGACTCCGCCATCATGCTCTCCCCGCGGATGTATCGGGAGCAAATCGC
>JAPLUA010000275.1 GCA_026397855.1 Verrucomicrobiota bacterium
CAAGGCGATGAGTGCCCTGCTTGCCGAGCTAACCCAGAGCGCCTTCTGCCACCCTGAAACCGGTGCGCGGTTGATCTATGAACTCGCCTGACAGACAGCCCAAATGTGCCAACGCATTTTCCGCCCAGCTCAGGAAGTCTGCCCTTTGGGATTGGGGAAGGGGCGCTCATGCGTTGGCCTCCGGGGCGTTGCGGAAGATGTCGAGGAACAGGCCGGGCAGGTGCGCGGCTTTCTTCGGACTGCCCAGGGCCTCCATGCCTTCCGAGAAGTGGGTGACGCGTTCCTCGGCGGAGACGGTCTGCGGGAGGAGATTGCGCCAGCGGTATTTCGCCAGCTCGCCGGTGAAGAAGCTGCGTTTGCCGCCGAGCGTCAGGGACTCCTGGTCAAGGTCGTCCATGAACTTGTAAATGAGGGCCAGCGTGATGAGTTCGACCTGGTCGGTGGGCAGCGGGAGCTTGCCGACGAGGACATCGCGGCAGGCGTCAATGCGGCGCTTGATTTCGGAGGTGAGCATCAGGTCTGGAGACCAGCCCCGTGGTGGCAAATCATTGCTTGTGTGCGGCGAGTCATGTGAGCCTTGGTTCAGAAGCTAGTTCTCAGCCGCTCCCGGGCAAAGCAAAATCAGCCTTGGCCGGAGGTTAGAGTCTGGAGTCTCAGGATAGGCCGTTACGAGGCGATGTGCCAAATGTTACCTACGGTGTGTATCCGGCGATTAATCGCCGGATACACACCGTAGCTATCTTTCCAGACCTCCCAGACGGATTCTGGCGCAACCTGTTGTCCTGCAATAACTTGCCAAAAAGTGCGTGCGGAGGCTTTGCAGATCTTGCGCCAGCAACCCGGATGACCCTGTCCGTCCAACTGGGCGTTGCTGTCCGGGAGCGCGCCGGTGGTTGGTGCCAGTAGCGATTCATGGCCCAGAGCCTCGGCATCTACCCTCCGGTTCTCTCGCTCACCCAACCTCCCAATCGTCGGACAAAGGAGGTTTGATTTGCGGGATTGACCCTCTTTGGGCCGTGGAAGTCACTTGTTTCCGCTCCCCCCTTTTACGCCTCTTCCCGTTTCACAGCCCGGCCGGGTAGAGGTTCGGGAAGTAATGTCCGGCCGCCTCAGCGGGAAACTCCAGGCGCAGCCTCCCCTTGGGCGAATCGGAGATCAGCAGATGTTGGGCGAGCAGTTCGCCAACCAACTTCTGACCTGTGCGCGGCGACGCGCCAATGATCCGGGGCACTTCGCCGCGCCCGATTTCACCGCGCAGGAAGACTTCCCGCAGCACCGGGCCGGCGCCGCAGGGCAGTTCCTTCGCTGATTCCTTGCGTTCTGCGTAGCCGATAATCCTGGCTTGCAGGCCGTCCAGATCCAGCAGGCCCTCCATGAACTCCGCCTGGTCCACCGCCGTGCTCAGGAAGAACTGGCAGAACTCGCCCAGGAACCTTTGCGACAAATAGCCGCGCCCGTCGAAATCGTTAAGCCGCTTCTCATCTGCCCTGGCCAGGGCCGCCCGATAGTCAGCCTGTCGGCGCGCCAAACCCCGGGATATGGTCCATAAACCGTCCCCGTCAATCGCCGCCTTTGCAAACCAGGCGTGAGTGAAAAGCCGGCCCACACGCCCGTTCCCATCCAGGAACGGATGAATCCACGCCAAGCGATGATGGGCCGCGGCCGCCGCCACCAGGCCCTGCGGAGTGGCGGTCACCAGCGGCCCGTAATAGCCGGCAAACCGCTTAAGGAACTCAGCCAGGTGTTTGCTGGCGGGCGCCAGATGATGCCCAACGCTCACATCAGCCTCGCGCAGTCGTCCGGGCAGCACTTCATACGTCTGTTGCATGGCCCCTTCCACCCGGCGCAGACTCTCCGGGAGCCGCTCATAAATCCTCCCGTGAATCCAGCACAAGAAATCGGCCGAGCACACTTCGGCCGCCGGCGCCCCTTGCAGCCGCACCTCCATCTCCGCCTGTGTCTCGACATGGGCGATGTGCTGCATTTGCAAGGTCCGCCGCGTTTCATCCGAGGAGAAGTTGCTCCTTAACGCCGCATCAATATCCCGCGGGGTGGTACGGTGACCCTCGATCAAATTCGAGTAGTAGCTGTTCATCGAGCGCACCAGGCGGGCCACCGATTTCCGCGTGATGGGATGCAGGAGACCCCGCAGGTGCTCCGCCTTGCGGATGAGCACCAGGGCCGTCCCCGCCAAACCGCCGTCCCCGTCCTCGGGCAGCAACGGTTCCATGTCCGACGGGTGGTCGAACAGTCTGGGGCTAAGCATAGTGCTCATCATTTGCCGATCTGGTTGCCGATCAATAAACACCATATCTCGCGCATTCGCAACCCATTTGGATGCTTTTTAGGCAATTCAGGCCACGGTAGTGCCGATTCTATTTCATTTGATAAACCGCCCAATTTCCACCACTGTGTTGACGTGAAACCAAAACGGACTCGACTGTTCATCAAGCCCTATTGCGGGTGGTGCCACAAAGCGATGGAGTGGCTCGACGACCGCAAAGTGGATTATGAGCTGGTGGATGTCATTGCCGATAAGGCGGCCTACGCCGAGATGATCCGGATTTCGGGGCAGGAACTGGCCCCGGTACTGGACGTGGATGGTGACATCCTGGCCGACTTTGGCCCCGACCAACTCGCCGTTTTCTGGAGCAAGCTGGAGAAGAAGCATGAGCACACTGAATCCCCCTGAGATCCCGGCCCGGCTGCGGCTGCCGCAATGGCTGCGGACACGGCTGCCGACCGCCGACAGCTTCACGCATACCCGCGCCCTGCTGGATGAGCTGAAGCTGCACACGGTTTGCCAGAGCGCGATGTGCCCGAACCACTGGGAATGCTGGAGCAAAGGCACCGCCACCTTCATGATCGCGGGCGACCGCTGCACCCGCGCCTGCGGCTTTTGCGCCGTGAACACCGCCAAACCCCTGCCCCTCGACGCGGACGAGCCGGCGCGCGTGGCCGCGGCCGTCCAACGGCTGCGCCTCCGGCATGTGGTCATTACCGCCGTTGCCCGCGACGACCTTGCGGACGGCGGGGCCGACCACTTCCGCCGGACGATTGAAGCCGTGCGCGCCCTCAGCCCGGGGACGGTCGTCGAGGTGCTGACCCCGGATTTCAATGACCAGGCCTCGTCCATTGACGCGGTGCTGGCCGCCCAACCCCACATTTTCAACCACAACCTGGAGACAGTGCGCCGCCTCACGCCGGTCGTGCGATCGCGGGCAACCTACGACCGCTCGCTCAGCGTGCTGCAACGGGCCAAGGCACTGGGCCGCGGACGGACCTGGACCAAATCGGGGCTGATGCTGGGCATGGGAGAAACCGAAGCCGAGCTGATGACCGCCCTGGAGGATCTGCGCCGGGCCGAATGCGATAATCTAACCCTCGGCCAGTACCTACAGCCGACGCTCAAACACTTGCCGGTGATCGAGTACATCACGCCGGAGAAATTCCTCGAATACGGCAAACGCGCCCAGGAAATGGGTTTCCTGCACGTGGCCAGCGCGCCGATGGTCCGCAGCTCCTACCACGCCGACGAATTCCGCGTCAGCGCCGCAGCAGATTCGGGTTCTTCATGATCATCCAGAAGGCTCCGGCCAGCACCAGGATGAAGACGACGACGGCGATCAGGGTGGCGATGTTCTTGATGATCCGCGCCTGCTGAAAAGCCCGATTCGTGCGCTGCTTCTCCGACTGCATGAACAGCGCGAACTCTTTGTCGGCCACCAGGACAGCCTCGACGTCCTCCCGCAACTTCAGGGTCAGCCAGCCGGCGCTGTGGCTGCGCCACGCTGCCGGCAGCTTCTCCACCGCCGCAGCGTCGGGCTGATGCAGCCCGCATCGACCCCAAAACGGGGCCGCCTCCCGGGTCCACACTCGGTGCAGGCCATGATTGGTCGCAACGGCAAGGAGCCGGTCCCACAGCAAGGGCCGGAGATGCTCGGCCAGCGCGAAGTCGCCGAACGCCTCGCTGTGGATGAGCCCCTGGCGATCGGCGATCTGCAACGCGGCAGCACCAAGCAACTGGCCATCGGCGCTCTCCGCCACCTGAAACTCCGTCACCCGCCGAGCCAGCTCTTCCACCGGGAAATTCATGGATTTCCAGAGGGCGGTCAGCGGGCCAATATCATCCAGCGTGGCGCGGCGCACGCGATAGTTCGACGCAATCACGCAGACAAGTCTAGGCGCCGGGAATCCGGATTCAACGGGAAAAGTGCGGGTGTGATTAAAGGCGGGTGAGGGGGAGCAGATAGTTACCGAATGAAATGTACAAATTTAGCCACTTACCTGCGGACGAGGTGGAGGAGTTGTTGATCCAGGAGTTGCGGCGGTTAGGGCATACCAGCATGACCCAGTGGGCCCAGCAGGCGGAGGCGCGCGTGAGTGACGAACTGACGCGCCAAGATCCCACGCTGCGCAGTCGTAAGAAGAAAGTGCTTAAGTGGTGGTGTGTCTTTGGGGAGGTGTCCGTGCGCGACCGGGTCTGGCGCAGCCTAACCCAGCGCTATGTTCGCCCCTTGCCGCAGCGGTTGGGCGTGACGACCCGCGGGCGGTCGCGGCGGCTGCAACGGGTGCTGACGGACTTTGGCTGCGAACATTCCTTTGCCCGGGCGGCGGACTGTGTTCTGGAACATTATGGCTTGGTGCTGGGCAGCACGGCGGTGCGGACGACCACCTTGACCCATGCGCACCGGGCGCGGGTGAAACTGGAGGCGGAATACGCGCAGCCGTTTCGGGTGCTGCCGGCCGTGGGGGCCCAACACGTCATTACCGAGACGGACGGCACGATGATTTGCACGGTCGAGCCGGGCCCAAGGAAGAGCAAACGTCCGCGCAGTTGGGAGGAGATGCGACTGGTGGCAGCGCAAGCCAAGGACAGTGCGACGACGTTCTACGGGGCCACCTTTGGGAGTGTGGCCCAAACCGGGCGGCGGTGGGGACACTGCACGAAGCAGGCCGGGTGGGGGTTGAATAGTCTGATTCATGCGGTGGGCGATGGGTCCGAGTGGATCCAGAATCAGTGCCGGGAGGTGTTTGGGGCGCAAGCCACCTTTCTGTGCGATTTCTTTCATGTCAGCGAGTATCTGGGCGAGGCGGCACCCATCTGTCGCCCCGCCCAGCCGCACCCGTGGCGTCGCACCCAACAGCAGCGCCTGCGGCGCGGCGATGTCGCAAAGGTGTTGACCGCTTTGGAAGGACATCTGGAGCCCGTCGGAACCGCGGAAGAGGAAGCGCCGGTGCGCAACGCTTATCGCTACGTGAGCAATCGCCGGGACTGCCTGGACTATCCCCGAGCGTTAGGTTTGGGTTTACCCATCGGCTCGGGTATGATCGAGAGCGGGCATCGCCATGTGCTGCAAGCCCGCCTCAAAAAGGCGGGCACCGCCTGGCTGCATGACCACGCTGACCAAATCGCCCACTTGCGGGTTCTACGAGCCAACCGC
>JAPLUA010000591.1 GCA_026397855.1 Verrucomicrobiota bacterium
TTTCCTTTGAGTTGATCTTGTCGGAATTGAATCGGGAAGCTTTTTCCACAATCCTCAACGCCGATCAAGCCGATTTATTCTGGGCTCCCCGCTCCGTTGGCTCATCCCTTCAAGCCAACGTCCCGCACCCACGTCCCCGCCTCAAGTTCGCAGCGCTACAGGAGTGGTTCTTTGTTTGGCCTGCAGAATCGTCCAAAACTCAGAACTAGGCGAGACAACCGCCCTGCTTTGTTGTTCATGTAGAGTTGCTGGCAGACAGACATAGCTCTTTTCTTTGGGAGCACTTTGGGGTAGGCTTGCGGACATGGTTACGTTGCGAACCTTGACGGAACGGCGGTCTGAGATCCTTGGTTTGGCCGAGCGCTATCGCGCGGGCGATGTCCGGGTCTTTGGATCGGTCGTCCGCGGGGAGAACCGGGACGACAGCGATGTGGATTTCTTGATCAAACCTCGCTGCGGCTGCACGCTTTTCGATCTGGGTGGTTTGCTGGAAGACCTGCAGGACTTGCTCGGATGCCGGGTGGACCTGGTGACTGAGGACGGCCTCAAGCCACGACTCCGTGATCACGTGCTGAAGGAGGCCATTCCATTGTGAGAGACTTTCGCGACCGCTTGCTGGATATTCTCGACGCCATCGGTCAGATCGAGATTGAGTCGGTCAAAGGGCGGAGCGCCTTTGACGGCAGTTCGTTGATCCAAGTTTGGATGGTGCATCACCTCATGATCATCGGCGAAGCGGTTCGCGCCATTGACCCAGCCATTCGGCAGCGCTATCCGTCTATCCCATGGAGGCAGATCGCCGGAATGCGGAACATCCTCGTCCATGACTATTTTCGTATCAATCAGGAGGTCGTTTGGGAAACCGTCGAGAAGCATGTGCCGTCGCTGAAGCTGGAGGTTACCAGTATCCTCGAAACGCTCCCCAGAGCTTGAGCCTGCAACGGCGGAGCCGGCTCGTAATCAGCCGGCCAGTCCTGCCAGTCCATCCAAATAGCTCTGCAAAAGAATCGCTGCCGCCGTCTGATCCACCTTCTCCTTCCGCTTCTGTCTTCGCGTCCCGGCCTGGATTAGGTAACGGTTCGCCTGCACGGACGTTAGCCGCTCATCCCAGGTCTTGATCGGCACGTTGACGGCGGCCTGCAAGGCCGTGATGAAGTCGCGGGCCTTCTGCGCAGCCGGCCCGTAGCTGCCGTCCATGTTGCGCGGCATTCCCACCAGGATCAATTCCACCTCGTTCAGCCGGAGCAGTTCCTTGAGCCGATCCAGGAAAGCGGCGAACGGTTGCGCCGGAATGAACTCCAGCGGTTGGGCAATCACCTTCAGCTCATCGCTGATCGCGATGCCCATGCGAACGGTCCCGTGATCAATGGCAAGAATGCGCATGGATGGAGTCTGCCTCAAACCCGGCGAAAGCACACCAAAATAGCATCCGCAATTGGCAGCAGCAATCCGTGCCAATTCGTGAAATCGGTGTCTAGCTCCGCGGCTTGGCTACAGTGTCTTCATCACGCGCGCCGCCGCGTCAACCGTCTGCCGGATGTCCGCCTCGCTATGCGCGGTGGAGAGGAATCCCGCCTCGAACTGTGACGGCGCGAGATAAACGCCCTCGGCCAGCATCCCGTGGAAGTATTGCTTGAAGCGTTCGCGGTCGCTGTTCATCGCGTCGGCCAGGCTGTGGACCGGCTCGCTGGTGAAGTAGCCGCAGAACATGGAGCCGCAGCGGTTGAACTACACCGGCACGCCCGCCGCTTTCGCCGCCCGCCTCAAGCCGGCCTCGAGCGTGGCGCCAAGTTCTTCCAGCTTTGCATAGGCGCTGCTGGCGGCCAGCTCTTCCAGGGCCGCGATGCCCGCCGCCATGGCCACCGGGTTCCCGCTCAGCGTGCCGGCCTGGTAAACCGGTCCCAGCGGTGCGAGGCAATCCATGATCTCCGCCCGCCCCCCGAATGCGCCGACGGGTAGCCCGCCCCCGATGACCTTGCCAAAGCAGCTCAGGTCCGGCGTGATGTCGAAGCGCTCCTGCGCGCCGCCTTTGGCCAGCCGGAACCCCGTCATCACCTCGTCGAAAATGAGCAGCGCGCCGTTGGCGCGGGTGGCTGTCCGGAGGAATTCCAGGTAGCCCGGCTTGGGCAGATACAGGCCGGCATTGCCCGGAACAGGTTCCACGATGATCCCGGCAATCTGATCCCGATTAGCCGCAAAGGCCGCGGTTACCGCATCCGTGTCATTAAATGGCAGCACGATGGTGTGCTGCGTGAAGGCCGCCGGCACCCCGGCGCTATCCGGGTTGCCGAAGGTCAGCGCGCCGGAGCCGGCCTTGACCAGCAGCGAATCCGCATGGCCGTGATAGCATCCGTCGAACTTGATGATCTTGTCGCGCTTGGTGAATCCGCGCGCCAGCCGGATGGCCGACATCGTGGCTTCCGTCCCCGAGTTGCACATGCGCACCTTCTGCACGCTGGGCACCCAGGAGCAGATCAGCCTGGCCATCGTCACCTCAAGCGGATTCGGAATGCCGAAGCTCGTGCCATGGGCCGCCGTCGCCTGCACCGCCTCAATGATCTTTGGATGTGCGTGGCCGAGAATCGCCGGCCCCCAGGTGCCGACGTAGTCCACGTAATCGTTGCCATCCACATCCCAAACATGGGCGCCTTTGGCCTTGTTCACGAAGAACGGTTGGCCGCCCACCGCGCGAAAGGCGCGCACGGGAGAGTTCACGCCGCCGGGGATGAGTTTCAGAGCCTCGGCGAAAAGCTGCTCGGATTTAGTCCGCGAGATCATGGAAGCAGGCTAGCCGCTGCCACGCCGAAAGCACGCGGAAAGTTGACAATGCGAACCAACCTGAATATCAACCCCGGAATGCCATGTTTAGAATGCTGAAATCTATTCGAGTCTCTGGGAGTCTGTTAGCGAGCCTTTTGTTGCTGGGGGCGTGCGCAGCGTGTCGGGGATCTGACCCTACGCCGCTCGTTCAGGCCCACGCCCACAACGACTATGAGCACAAGCGTCCCTTGCTGGATGCGTTGGATCAGGGCTTCTGCAGCGTCGAGGCCGATGTCCATCTCGTGGATGGCAGCTTGCTCGTCGCCCATGCCCGAAGCCAGGTGAAGCCGGGCCGAACCTTGCAAGCGCTTTACCTCGATCCCCTGCGCGAGCGCGTGCGGAAGAATGGCGGACGCGTTTATCCTGCCGGTCCGGAGTTCACCCTGCTTGTGGAGCTTAAGTCCGACTGGCAAATCAGCTACCCGGTCCTGCGCGAAATCCTCAAGCCGTATGCCGGGATGCTCACCACGTTCCGGCCGGGCGCAACGCAGACCAATGCCATCAGGATCATCATCACCGGTCGTCGTGCGAAGGAGATGGTCCATGGCGATACCGAGCGCTACGCCTCCCTCGATGGCGAACTGGCTGATCTCGACTCCGGCGCAAGCTCCGACCTGGTCCCCTGGATCAGTGGCAACTGGGGGCAAAGCTTCAAATGGCGCGGCTCGGGAGCAATGTCCGAGGCGGACAAGGCCAGGCTCAAGGCCATCGTGGCCAGGGCCCACGAACAGGGCCGGCGCGTCCGGTTCTGGGGCGCCCCGGATCAGCCCGTGTTCTGGGGCGAAATGCTGGCGAACGGCGTGGACCTGATCAACACCGACGACCTGGTCGGGGCGCGGAAGTTCCTGTTAAGCCGTAACCATGCAGATGAACCTGGCGCCACTAAACCGTAGAGACGCAGCGCGACGGAGCCGCAACCAAAGCGACACCCACTTTTCAACGCAGAGACGCGAAGAGCGCAGAGAAACGCAGAGAAGAAGAACCCTCTGCGAACCTCTGCACCTCTGCGTTGAATCTTCGCAGCCTGCGATCAAGTCGGGGCATAGCAGTGCAGGGAGTGGTAGCGTCGGAGCGCCGGCATTCCGCATCGAAAAGCCCCCCAACCCAAGGGTTGCATTGTTTGCCTCCGCCACCAGATCATTCGCGCAGACGACCCGTCCTGAACGGATGAGACCATTCAGTCCAGCAGCCGGAGGGGCGCGCAGGAAGCGGATGCAACCCGTTCCGGGTTGGGGAATAGTTTGTGGGGCGTGCCACCCAGGGTAGTGCTTGGCGCACAACCCTGGGCTGGTGATTCAATCCCTTCGGGATTGGCGGGGCTGCGGGGTGTGCCAGAGGGATTCCCAATACCGACGTTCCACGGCGTAGCAATCGAGCGGAGCGGAGGCAGTCGTATCCGCCGGGAGGATGCCGTAGCGTTTCATTTCGCGGAGCCAATCGGCGCGAGGCAGGAAGCCGGACATGTCGAAGCGCCGGGTGCCTTGCGCCAGTGCATCTCTTCCCGCGGCGCACAAAGCCAGCAGCGCCTGGTAGCCCGGATCGGCTTTGTCCGCAAAAACCTTCACGGGCTCGCGTGTCCGGGGATCCCGGCAAAGTCCCCATCCGCCCGCGGACTCGGCCAGTGGCGCGAGGAGGATGAGCGACTTCTCGGGATGGGACAGGTTGAAGACGATGTGCCGGCTGGTAAGCAGGCGCGGGTCGTCCATGCTGGGCTGCCAGAACGAGACGCCGCGCTCGTCAGCCAGGCTCTGCGGCAGGAGCCGCGCGGGCTCGGCGTGGCAGGTGGCACAGCGCTTCTGGATAACCCCCGCGGCGGCCTGGATGGTGGCCGCGCTGACCTCGCCTTCGAGCTGCCGGTTTTCGGCGTAGTTGCCGATCATGCCGCATCCCAGCGCGGCGTAGGTGCCGGGATAGGCGGCGCCGCTTTCGATCCAGAGCCGCAGCAGCTTTTTCTGGTGCGGCGTGGCTTGCACGCCGTAATGCGTGGCATCGAGCAGGGTCAGGAGGCGGCTGGCGGAGGAGCCGAGCGCGCGCGGGGCGTAGTTGCTGCGGGGCAGGTTGCGGCCATCGGAGACGAGCTTGGCGATGGTCAGCATGTAGTAGCTGTGGCTGTAGAGCGGGCCGTGGTCGCCGGCGAGAATCAGCCGCCCTGCGCGCGGGCCGCCAGCCGTGGTCTTGTCGTAGCCGTGGCAGCTCACGCAGAGGGCGTCGAGCACAGGCTGGATGTCGCGGGGGAAATCAATGACTTCGGGCACATCGGGGATGGGCTCGATCCGGCTCGGCGGCCGGCGCAACGCGGCAAGCTGGCTGCCGGTCATTTGCGGCGTCCGGGTGCGCTGCTCATGGCAGCCCACGCAGCTCGTGGTCTCGCCAGGCTGCACGGTCAGGAAACTCTGCATGCGCTTGACGGAAAGGTCGTTCTCGTCCAGGGCGACGAAGAAGAAGCTGCGCAGGGCGGGCAGATCGAAGCAGGCCGAGCCGTCCGCCTCGACCGGCACCGTCCCGACGATACGTTCGAGGGTGAACGTGACGCCGTAGCGGATCGGCTCCATGCCGCCCGTGTAATGGATCGGCATCGGCAGCGGTTCGAGCACGAGCAGCTTCTTGATCTCGCCGCGCCGGACGCCCGCCATGTTGCGCCCGTTGCAAACGTCCGCCATTACCAGCCGTCCCGTGGCTGCACGCGGATTGACCCGGTCGGCGATTACCCGTTCCCGAGCGTGTGCGATGAGGGGGCGCGGTTCGTGCAATTGCAGCCCGGCCTGCCGGTCGGCCTCGGGCAGGGTGAAGAGTTCCCTCTCCTCGCCGGTGGCGTCCATGACTACCATGGATGCTCCCTGCGCGGCCAGGAAGCAATTCTCCGAGAACGCCCACGGATCGCGGAACTGGTCGCCGTGGCTGACCTTCTGGGCGGAGGACAAGTCGTCCGGGCCGGCGCGGGGATCCACGATCGTAATCCTACCCGCGTGCTCGCGCAGGCCGTGCCCTGGGGAGAAGTTCGCCACCACCTTGTCGGAGCCGGGGATGGGTTTGGCGTCAATCATCACGATACCGGGATGCTGGTTGCCATACCAGGTCGTCTGGGCGGTGCCATCCGGGTTGGCGGTCCAGAGGTGGTGATAGTGCACCTGGCTGCGGTCAATGTATTCCCAGCGCGTGTAAAGCAGCCGGCCATCGGGCAGCGGCCACGGCGTGTTCTCGTGCTCGTTATTGCTCGAAAGGGTGCGGATGTTGCCGCCATTGGCGTCGCATCGGTAGAGCACGGCAACCTGCGTGAGCCAGCAGTTCACCCAGCGCTTGCAGCGGGTCGAGACAAAGACGATTTCGCCATCAGGCAGGTAGGTGGGTTCGATGTCATCGTAGGGGCCGTCGGTGAGCTGTCGCAGCCCCGCGCCGTCGGAGTTGATTTCGTAAAGGTGATACTGCTCAGTGCCGCCTTTGCGATAGCTGAAGAGGATGCGGTGAAGAGGATGCGGCGACCGTCGTAATGCACCTGCGGATCGCGCACGCCGCCGCGGGGATCGTCCAGCAGGGTGGTGAGCTTGCCGCTGGCGAGGTTCCAGCGGTAAAGCTTTGCCCCCTCGCGCCAGCCCTTCCGGTTCGGGTCATGGGCGTAGTAGCCCAGGTTGGAATACCAATGGCCGTCGCTGTCGTTGAGCTTGCGCGCGGCGAAGATGAGGTCGTCCACCCCGGCCATGGCCTCGCGCGCGAAGGGCGGCAGCCGGGATTCGCGGGTATCGGCCCCGGTGCCCGCATGTCCCGGGGTGGCGTCAGAAAGCATCGTCCCGGCGACCAGCGCCGCGGCGGAAATGGCGATCAATTTGGCGAGCATTAAACTTCGTTTGCAGAGGCAGCGAGCCGACCATGCCTGGCTGCCATCCAGGTTCCCGTCAAGGGCGTTGTTCCGGCACGCGCCCACCAGGCCGACGCCTGATCCTGTAAACCGGCGAACGGCCGGTTGCGAGCCTAAAATGCTCTTGGGGTCAGCGAGACTACGCCCGCGGAGCCGGGCGGCTAACGGTCTCTCTTGAGCAAATACTCGGCGAGCGCCTCGAGGGCGGCGGCGTTTCCGCGGAATACTTTCAGCGCTTTGAAGGCGCGTCCCGTCAGTTGGGCCGCGATGGTCCGGGATCGTTCGAGCCCGACGATGGAGGGGTAGGTGGCCTTCTGCGCTTTTGTGTCCTTGCCGGCGGTCTTGCCGAGTTTCTCGCTGGTCTGGGTGACGTCGAGGATATCGTCTATGACCTGGAATGCCAGGCCGACATGGTAACCGAAATCGGTGAGGGCTTTCAACTGGGCAGGGGAGCAGTTGGCGCTCATGCCGCCGAGCCGTACGGAGCAGCAGAGCAGGGCGGAGGTCTTGCGCTCGTGAATGTATTTGAGTTCCGCCGCGGAAAGCTTCTTTCCTTCCCCTTCGAGGTCGGCAACCTGGCCGGCGATCAGTTGGAGGGAGCCGGAGGCGCGAGCCAGTTCCAGGATGATCTGCTGGTGGGGGTAGCGCGGCCAGCTTTTGCATCCGGCCGCAATCTCGAACGCCTGGGTCAGCAGGGCATCGCCGGCGAGAACCGCAACGCCTTCGCCGAAGACCTTGTGATTGGTCAATTTGCCCCGGCGGTAGTCGTCGTTGTCCATGGCGGGAAGGTCGTCATGGATGAGCGAGTAGGTGTGGATGCACTCGACGGCGCAGGCGAGGGGCATGGCGTCCGGCTCCTTGCCGCCGCAAGCTGCCGCAGCCGCAAGGCAGAGGGCGGGGCGCATTCGCTTGCCGCGGGCGAAGAGGGAGTAACGCATCGCGCGGTGGATGGTGGTCGGCTTGGCCGTGGGGGGTGGCAAGAGACGGTCCAGGGCGCGATTGACGGTCTCGGTTCGAGTGGCGAGGAAGCCTGCCAGGTCAAATGGCGGCTGCGCTGATGGATTCGGGCGTGTCGTCGTAACAGGCATCGGCCTTTCTTTTAGGGGCAAGCAATTCCCAAGGCAAGCGCATTCAGAAGTTTTGTATTGCTTTCGGAGGCAAAGCAGTTATTGTGCCTTTGACACAAATCAACACCATAGCTTTGAACGCTGAACTTACGAAAAAGGCACTGGAGAAAGTTGGGAATCCCAACGTTCTGGTCAATTTGGTTTCACGGCGCGTCCGCCAGCTCAATTCCGGCGGGGGGGCATTGAGCCGTCCGCTTATTGCGGACGTCGGGAACCTCGGGGTTGCAGACATCGCCCTCATGGAAATCATTGAGGAAAAAATGGGGTGGGAAATGCCCGAATTGGTGGAATTGACTCGGCCTGTCGGCAGCAAGAAGCGGAAGAAGCACTAGTGCGGCCGGGAAGTTGGTGGCTGAGGCTCGAGATCCTTGTGGCGGGCGGGGGCAGCCCATCTACGTTCCATGGCTGACATTCTAAAGAACCCCAAGGTCCGTCGGGATTATCACATCCTCGAAACCTTCGAGGCGGGGATTGTCCTGCATGGCACCGAGGTCAAGGCCCTGCGAGCGGGAAGAGGGCAAATCAGCGACGCTTTTGCGCGGGTGGAGAAGGACGAAGTCTATCTTTATAACGCGCATATTGACGAGTATTCGCACGGCAACCTTCAGAATCACCAGCCCAAGGCGCCCCGCAAGCTGCTGCTGCACAAGTCGGAGATCCGGAAGCTGTTTGGTTTGGCGGCCGTCAAAGGCAATGCCCTGCTTCCTTTGGCGTTCTACTGGAAAAACGGGAAGGTAAAAGTGTCTCTCGCGGTGGGGAAGGGCAAGGCCCAATTCGACAAGCGCGAGGCTGATCGCGAATTGAAGCGTGCCACCATGAGACGCACGATAGAAGATTGAGGGGCTGGAGCTTCGCGGGGTCCGGAAGAGGAGAGCCGGTTGCCTGGCGCTGTTCGCGAGGGGGGAAAACATAAAATAATTGGTTGCAATCCGCTGCGGCCCATGAATTTAATGGGGCTGTAATTCGTCAAGTAAATCCCATGCTTTCACGATATAGGCCGCCAATCACGTCGAAGGCAGCGGCGGCAGTTGCGCTGCTGCTGATTTCGCTCGCCGGATGTCAACATCCCAAGACCGCCCCCGGCAGTGCGCCCGCAGCCCCCACCAAGCCGGCATCTCAAGTTGGAGTTACAAACTCCCCGGCGAAGGTAACATACAGCAAGTCTCACGACCCTGAAATCAAGGAGATCATGGACCTTGCCAACAAGGGGCGGTGGGAGGAGGCGCTGGTCAAGGTCACCGCGCTGCATGACCTGGATCCAAAGAACCCGATGATCGAGCGGGTGTATGGCTGGGTGGTTCAGACCGGTCAGCAAAGGCGCGAGCAGGCGCTGGAAAACGAAATTCGGACCATTGACGCGAAGAACTCGGTTTTTGACCCAACGCCCGCAAGCATTCTCAAACAGACCAAAGACCGCGGTTTGCCCGCTCGCAAGGACATTCGAGACGCGGTGGATCGGATCGAAAACACCCCGTGGATCCCGGGCACCTACGGCAAGACTGTCCATGAGCAGGGACCGCTGTTCGAGTTTGAAAGCGCTAAAGGCCGCATGGTCAAGGTGCTCGAGAAGGATGTGACCATTCACCTCGACAACGTGCCGCTCGAAAACGTGCTGCTGAACGTGAGCCAGACGGCGGGGGTGAATATCGTGGCCGACAAATCGCTGGCGCCCTTGAAACAGGTCATGAGCGTGAACCTCGACAAGGTGAAGCTGGGGGAGTTTCTTCGCTATGTGGGGCGCAATTACGATTTGCAGTTCCAGGTCGGCGACGAACTCGTCTGGGTGGTGGATGCCAAGGATCCCAAACGGCTGATGGAAGAGACCCGGTTCTACCGGTTGCGGAAGGGCTTTGTGCTCCCCGCAGAATTCGGCGCCCCGGACTCGACCCGAACCACGACGACCGCCGGGCCGGTGGTCACCGTGACCGAGGTGCAGAAATTCCAGAAGTTCGTGAATGACGAGGCGCCGACGCTACCCTCGATCGAGAGGGCTATCACGAACCTGTTCACCGGCTCGAAGTATATTATTGATTACGAGCGTAACCTGGTCGTTGCCAAGGGAACGCCGGAGCAGCTTGATGTCATCGAGAAGATCATCAAGGAGTTCGACCGCCCCATCCAGCAGGTGTTGATCGAGGCGCGGTTTGTCACGATCTCGAAGCCGGCCTTCATGCAGTTGGGCGTGCTCTGGGAAACTGGACGGAAGTTTCCGACCGGCACCAATGTGACGCAGCGGGCGGCACAGGACTTCACGGGATTGGTAAACAGTGGGAACTTCCCTTACCTGGATGGCCTCAGCCCGGCCCTTGGCACCGGTGTTCAGTACGCGTTTACCAACGTGCTCGGCGCCTCGGAACTGAGCGCCACCATCAGCGCGTTGGAGCAGACCGGGGAAAGCCACACTCTCAGCGCCCCGCGCTTGACGGTTTTGAACAACCGGCCGGCGACGATCAGCGACGGGCAGGTGCAATACTATTACGAGGAATACGCCGTGTCATCTACCGTGGGCCAATACTATTCGGCCTCGTCTATCGTGCCCAGCGGTAAACCGACCAAAGTGACTGCAGGGGCCGAGTTGAATGTCCTGGCCAGCATCAGCGGCGATGGCAAGAGCATCGTCCTTGCTCTAAATCCCAAAGTAAACACCCAGGTGCTGCTGGTGCCGTACAATACCATTGTCCAGTATGGCGGCCAGAATAACACCCCCACGAGTTCCTTTCAAATCAAGCTCCCGACCTACCGAACCCAGGAACTGGCCACCCGTGTTGCGGTGAATTCCGGCGAAACCGTGGTAATGGGAGGCGTCCTGGAACAGGAGCGGACTACCTACGTCGAGTCAGTGCCAGTCCTGGGGGACATCCCGCTGATCGGTGCGCTGTTCCGGCGCCGGACCGACTCGGACACCCCGCGCTATCTGCTGGTTTTCGTGACGGCGACAATCGTGAAAGATAACGGCGAGTTCCTCGTTTACGAGGATGAACATTCCGCCACCAATTCTCCCGCGGTGATACGGTGATCGCAGTCTTGTTTCTGTGTTTCACCTGCCCTCCATGCTGAAGTTCGACCGAATGCGGCCTCCCGTCAGGCAGGTGCTGGCGGTGGATGCCGGCAGCCGCTGCATTAAACTCCTGCTGGCGGAAAGCGATTTTGGCCGGCTGCGCATCCGCAAGGAGGAGCTGATTGACCTGGATGCGGAGGGGTTGGTGGTGGCGGATGAGGTGAAGGACCACCTGCAAGCGATTTTGGAGGATTGGGGCCGGCCGCCGCTGGCGCTGATCCTGCCGCAGCACCTTTCGATTTCCCAGGTGATAGACCTGCCTCTCTCGCCGGATGCCGAAGTGGCAAAGCTGATCGAGGACGAAACGATTAAGCTGGGCGGCGTGAGTGAGAGCCGGATTGTTTACGACTTCGTGCGGACGGAAACCTCGGTCAAGAACCGTCAGCAATTCTGGGTCACCTTTGCCCAGGAAGGCAATATTCGTGAGCGGATCTTGCGGCTGGGCGTGGAGCAGGAGGATCTCTGCGAGGTCACGACAGTGGCCAATGCGTTGATAGCCGCTTATCGGGCGACCTGTCCCCTCTCCTCGCGGGCCGTGCTGGTGCATCTGGGTGCCCAGACGACTGTGGTGGTGATTCTGCTGGCGGGGCAGGGGGCCTTTGCCGCCAGCTTTCAAATGGGGGGGGATTTCTTGACGCGAGCCCTGGCGCGCGCACGGAATTGCTCCGAAGAAAGCGCCGAATCGTTGAAGCGCACAGATGACCTGCTAAGCGGGCCCGGGGTAATCCCGGAGTTTGTGGCGGCAGTGGAGGGTTGGGCGGCGGAACTGAAGCGGCAGCTAAATGAATGGTTCGAGCGTAATCCCGGCGTGGCGGCGGAAGCCGGGTCTTTCGAACTGATCGCCAGCGGTGGTGGATTTGGCCAGCCGGGGCTGCTCGAATATCTCAAGTCGGAAGCGGGTCTGGATTTGCGGCCGTGGCCCAAAGCCAGCCAGCCCGAGGCGGTGTCACCCGGGAAGCGGTTCGAAGTGGCTTTTGGCGCGGCGCTGCAGGCCCTGGGGTATAGCGCCCAGCCGGTATCCCTGTTGCCGGATGATTACCGTGCCGTGTGGCGAAAACGCCTGACCCGGCAAAGGCTTGAAGTGGCCAGTTTCATGCTTGCCGTTTTGTGCCTGCTGGTTCTTGCATTCGGCACCTGGCACCAGGCCTCGCTGCTCGGCCGCAAGGATGATCTGCTCAAGAAAGTCCAGGCCGCCCAGGAGGCGGTCGAGGCCAACGATGCCCTGGCGGGAGAACTTGCGGCCGAATACGAGGGTCTTCGCCCCATGTTCGCTGCCCAGCAGAATACAGTCAGCACGCTGAAGACTCTGGCACTCTTGCAGCAGTCACGAAGCAACCGCAGCTTTTGGTATGTGGTCCTGGCCGACCAGCAGAGCTACTTCAGCCAGCCCCCGGCCCTGGGCCTTACGAATAAGGCTACCGGCACGAATCCCGCCGTCCCGGCCCCCGGTCCGGCGGGGGTCATGCTTGGTCCCTTCGCGGCGGTATCGGGAGCCTCGACCAATCTCTCTCCGGTCAAACCCGGATTCATTGCGGAACTCAGCATTCCCGAGGATGTGGAGGCCGGGCGCAGGCTGCTTAGCGAGCTTGTGAGCGATTTGAAAGGGCAGCGGCTGTTTGCTAAAGTGGATCTGCTCTCGGCGGACTTGCGCCGCGACCTGGCGGACCCCAAGGTCACGATGCCGGGCGAACACCGGGTGCTGGCTTTGGATTTTGCCGATACCGAATTTCAGCAGCCGCTGGCCTCCAGGAAATCGCCCGGCGCCAACCCTTACCGGGCTGTTCCCAGGCGATCCTCGCGCCCGGCATGGATGCCAGCCGAGGTGCGGGACAATGCGAGGGAGAATGGCACACCGATTTCACCGTGAAGCTCAGGTTCCAGGAGTATAGACGGCGGAGTATCGTCCCGATTGCCGGGCTGGTGCTGGCAGCCTACTACCTTATGGTATTCCTGCCGCTTGGGCGTCGCGCCGAAAGTCTGGACGCGCCGTTGCAAAAGGCATGGCAAAAGCTTGCGGTTTCATTGGATCCGGACCGCACCAATGTTGTGGCGATCGATTTCCTGCGCATCACGAACCAGCTCAACGAAACCCGCCAGTCGCTCATGACGCTGGAGAATGCCAAGCGCCAGGCCACGGCGCGACTGCAACTGGATTCGCCTTTGCGCGCAAGGATGAATGGGCCCTTCGAACTGGTTGAATACCAGAACGAGCGCAGCAAGGAGGTGGATGAGCTGGGCAGCCTGGCCAAACAGCAGCAGGTGGTCGTCGAGCCGGCCGTATTTGCCGGATTCCCGGAGCATACGGCCGACGTAAGGCAGCCGGCGCTCCTCTGGGCCGCTCTGTCGGCTATTGACGGCCTTCTTCGGACCGCCTTCCAGTGCAAGATCTCCGCCGTTCATTCCCTGTCGGCGCCCCTGGCGCTGACCAACGCTCTGCCGGCAAACGGTTCAGAGCGGCTGGCCGAGATTCCGCTGGAAGTGGAGTTTACGGGCTCAACCGCCAGCGCGATCCGGCTGTTGCAGTGCCTGCCCCTGCGCGCTGAAGAACTCCGCGCCGCCGGCCTGGTCGACGCGCCGACGAACAAACCGGTGATGTTTATTGACCGGCTCGTCATGCGCAAACAGTCGCCGGACAAGCCGGACGAGGTTCGCATGTCGTTGCGCGCTGTCGGGTTCGTGTTGCGGGAGTGATGATCGACCCTGCACTACCCATGACACCGGCCATCAACAGAATCTTGCGAAGCCGCTGGCTGGCTGGCGGCGTTCACGCCAGCCTGTGGCTGCTGCTGTATCTGGCCATGACGAACCTTGGAGGCAGGACTTTCAGTTTTCACGAGGCGGATTCCTCAGCCGGCCTGCCTCAGAACCCGGTGCCCGTTGCCGCGCTTGAGCGGTTGTTCGTGCCGGACCCGTGGCCAAAAGGGCTGGTTACCACGAACACATTCAATCCATTCTTCACGCGGCACTTCATCCCGCCCCAGGTGGCGCCTCCCACGACCCGCACAATCGAAGTCACCTACCAGGGCTTCTATCAGACCGGCGATGGCCCGAAGCATGCGATCTTCAAGCTGGGCGCCGCCTTCATAGATGCCTCGGTCGGGACGAAGGTCGCCGACAGCCTTTTCGTGGCTGAGGCAACGATGCAAGCGCTGGCATTGACGAACCAGGCCGCGCAGACCAATATCGTTCCCCTGAATGTGAAGAAGGAAATCGTAGTTCCAATCCAATGAACGGGAAGCCGGGTGCAGTCCAGAAGGAAGCGGGTGATCTCCTGCTCGAACAGGGCAAGCTGACCGAGGCGCAGCTCGAACAGGTCCGGCGTCGGCAGCGGCGGCTGAACCTGCCGCAGCATCGCGCCATTGTTGATCTCAACTTTGCGTCCGAGGAGGACACCTGGCGCGCGCTTGCGGCGTCCAGGAACCTCGAGTTTGCCGATCCCCTTGCCATCGAGCTCAAGCGGGAAACCCTCGAGCTGGTGCCCATCAAGTTCATCTTCCATTACAATCTGCTGCCCATGGGCATGGATGGCGACTGCCTTGTCCTGGCTTTCAGCGAGCCGCCGCGCCAGATGGAGGAGGGCAACCTGCGGCTGTTGCTGAACAAACGTTTCAGAATCGTCCTCGCCACCCCCAGCGCCATCCACGCCGTCATCAAGAAGAACTTCGGGCTCGGCGCCGAGACAATCCAGAAGCTGCGCGACGAGCGCGGCGGCTCGGATATCTCGCAGGAGATCGTCTTCGACGTGCAGGGGAAGGAGAGCGACTCCGCGCTAGAAGCCACCGTGTCCGCTTTCGTGGATCAGATTCTGCAGGAGGCGCTTCGCCTCAAGGCCACCGATATCCACCTGGAGCCTTACGGGAACGCCATTCGATTGCGCTACCGCGTGGACGGGATCCTGGAGACGGTGCCGGTTCCTGCGGACATGCGCTACCTGCATGCGGCCGTTGTGTCCCGGCTCAAGATCATGGCGGCCCTGAATATTGCGGAAAAACGGCTGCCGCATGATGGGCGGATCGCCATGAAAACCGGGGATGAAGAGTATGATCTGCGGGTATCCATCATGCCCACGAAGCACGGGGAAGCGGTCTGCCTGCGCATTCTCGGGCGGCAAAGTCTTTTCCTGGATCTCGGCCAGCTCGGAATGGAGCCCAATCAGGAGGCGGTCCTGGCTCAACTGACCCAGCTCCCACAGGGGATGGTGCTGCTGACGGGCCCCACCGGCAGCGGCAAAACCACCACGCTCTACGCCGCCCTGGCCCAGGCCAACAACGATGGGCGCAAAGTCATTACCTTCGAGGACCCCATCGAGTATCAGCTTGAGGGAACCGTGCAGATCCAGGTCCGCGACCAGATTGGTCTTACCTTCGCCGCCGGGCTGCGCTCGGTGCTCCGCCACGACCCCGACGTCGTGCTCGTCGGTGAGATTCGCGATTATGAGACCGCCGAGATTGCGGTGCGCGCCGCCCAAACCGGCCACCTGGTCTTCTCCACCCTGCACACCAATGACAGCGTCAGCGCCGTGACGCGGCTGTTGGAAATGAAGATTGAGCCTTACCTGATCGCTTCCTCGCTGGTCTGCAGCATCTCGCAGCGCCTGGCTCGCCGCATCTGCCGGCACTGCGCCGAGCCGGACCTTGCCATCCCGGACTCAACCCGGGAGGAAATGGCCGGGGCCCTGGGGATTGCAGTCGGGGAGGTGAAGGCGTGGAGAGGCCGTGGCTGCGTGGAGTGCAATCAAAAGGGACACCGGGGACGCGTGGCCATTTATGAGTTCTTCATCCCTAATGAAGTGATTGCCGACCTCATTGAGCCCGGGCTAAGGACAGGTGATCTGCGGGAGGCTGCGCGCAAGCTGGGCTGGCGCTCCATGCGGGAGATGGCCTGGCGGAAAGTGCAGAAGGGCCTGATCCCGATCTCCGAGCAGGAGCGTTGGACGCGGACGATTGACCCGGCGGCACTGAGGAATCTGGACGTTAACCCGTAGAGCATGGCCTCGACGAGGCTCAGGCCTGGAACTGCTGTTGCTTCGGGGAACTCTTTGAAGTCCGGAACTAATGGGTGAGATGGCCCTTGGGGTGGGAAAAATTCTGCCGGAACCCCACTCAAAGCAGGGTTCTCAGGCACAGTCTCTCTCCCGAAATGCCGGTCTTCAAAACGGCTTTCTGGGCTGCTAGCGAATCAACCTTTGGCTGCGGCTGCGGCTTCCTTCTTCCAGGTGCGTTTTGGCGCCTTAACGACCAAACCCTTCTTGATGGCGTTTGCGGTCACGCGGATATAGCGCACCTCGCCGTTAACCACGGCCTTAACGCGCTGCAGGTTGGGCATGAAACGGCGCTTGGTAATCGCCGTGACATGCGTGCCGATGCCGCCGCTTTTCTTCGACTTGCCACTACGCCAGATGATGCTGCCCTTAATCGGGCGTTTGCCAGTCAGTTCACAAATTCTCGCCATACAAATCCTGTTTAAAGTAGAAGCATCGGAGGCTAGCAGGCTCCGGATGTGTTGCAAGCTCTATTTGCAAACTTTTGAACGCCCGCCCGCAGCAGATCAATTTCCAGACTCGGGATGGCGGGATGCAAAAAACAATTCCCTAACCGCGCTAATCGCGTCATGCTTCTGCCCGATGTTGAGACAGTTGGATCTGGAGCGGTTCTGGGCTGAGAACGATCAGGCCCTGCGCGAGCCGTTTTCTGCGGCCATATCGCAGTTTCCCATGGGGATCATGATGGGCTACGAGGCGATCTTCAGCGAACTGGGTTACCCCTTTAATCTGCGTCGCCTGGAGGAGGATTGGGAGTTTACGCGTTCGGCGGCGCGGGCGTATAACGATAAGGCCGAGAAGACCGTCGGGCGTCGGTTGCTGGATGAAACGGCCTTCGATCCCTCGCGCCGTTTTCCGAAGGTGAGGTCGCTGGATGAGCTTTTCGGCTGCCGGAATATCTGGGAGAGCGAGAGTTGGTGGGCGCTCCAGGCTGCCGATTCCCCAGCGCAGCTTGAGAAGCTGCTCGACCATGTCGAGAGCCTCCATGTGGAGTCGGAAATGTTCCCCGAGAACTGGGAAAGGGAATGCCGCCGGCTTTTCGAGGAGCACGGCCTTCGCCCATTCATAAAGCTCGACCTCCGGGGGCCGATCACGCTGGCCACCAGCATCTTTGGGGTGGAGAACCTGGTTTACCTGATGGTTGACGCGCCGGCATTGGCCTGGCGGTTCCGGGATGTGATCAAGAATGTTGCCCTTCAGTATTACGGTGTTTGCCGCCGTGTGAGCGACCCCCAGCGGATGACCGCCGGCTTCAGTTTTCGCGATGATAACTGCCAGATGTTGACTCCGGGCATGTATGCGCAATTTGGCCTGCCAATCCTTCAGGCGATCTTTGCCGAGTTTGCTCCCGCCCCCAATGATCGCCGCTACCAGCATTCCGATTCGGACATGGGCCACTTGCTTGAAACACTTGCCCACGCGAACCTCAACGTGGTGAATTTCGGGCCTAAGGTGCGTTTTTCGAGCATCCGGCGCCAGATGCCGTCCGCTGTCGTCCATGGCACGCTGGCGCCGTTCACATTCATGCGGAATGAAGAGGACCAGATCATCGCCGAGGTTCGCCGGGATATGGACGAAGCCCGCTCCACTCGCGGCCTGGTCATAGATACCGCGGGATCGGTCAATGACGGCTCGCTTCTCAGCAGCATGCGCACGGTGATGTGGGCCATCCAAACCTATGGGCAGCTCGCATCCACGGGGATTTCGGACGGCTGAAGGACCAGGGCCGCTTCTGCTTCAGTCATCCTGGTGCCTCCAGCATCTTATGCCAGGTGGCGCGCCTGGCGTTTCGGAAGTGCCGGGTGGGGTTCCCGCGACGGGGACGGTAGGGCGTCTGCGGGCAAGAGGTCTTTCAGGAAGGCGGGTTTATCGTGCCGGCCGCCTCTGCGGTAATCATCCCAGAGGGCCGCTGCAGTTTTCCGCAGATTAAGATTAAGTTCGCCGGTCAGGAAGGTGAAGATCAATTCCATCAACCTTACGAGCGCGATGCCGTCGGCGCGTCCGACGCGCGCATGGAGCCATTCGCTCCACCGCATGAAAGCCTCAAAGGGCGAAGCGTGGAGGCTCCAGATAAGGGGCGCGCTGCCTACGAAGTTGCCGCTGTTGGCCACCAAATCCCAGTATCGGGCAAAACGCTGAAGCCTGCGCAGGGAAGCGAAATCCATCAGGTTGTTCTGCAGGATTGTGTAAGGGGGGTGCGGGCTGTAAACCATCTGCCATTCGGCGTCGTGCCGCGCGATGGATGTGCCGCGCAACCGTTTCAGGATGCCGACCTGGATTTCCTGCGGGCCGAGCGCAAGCAACCGGTCAAAGCCTGCGGCAAAACTCTCCATGCTTTCGCCCGGCAGACCGGCAACCAGGTCGGCGTGAATGTGGGCACCCGTTTCGCGCCGCAGGAAACGGAGGTTGTCCTCAAGCCGCGGATAATCCTGGCGGCGGTGGACCATCGCCGCGCTCTGTTCGTTGAACGTCTGCACCCCGGCCTCGAGTTGGAGCGCGCCCGGAGGGAACCGCGCAATGACCTCGCGCAATGACTCCGGCAGATGGTCCGGGACGATCTCGAAGTGGAAGAAGTGCCCGGGCTGGCATCGTTCGAGGCAGAATTCAAGGATGGCCTGGCTGACGCTGGTGTTGAGGTTGAAGGTGCGGTCAACGAACTTGAACTGCCTCACGCCGCGGTCCAGCAGCCTTTGCAGCGCATCGAAGAGGGAGGGCAGGGGAGCCTGCCGCACCGGGATGTCGAGCGACGAAAGGCAAAACTCGCACGAGAACGGACAGCCTCGCGAGGCTTCCACGTAGATGATCCGGTGCGCGATGTCCTGGTCGTCATAGAGATCGTAAGGCATCGCGAGCTGTGCGAACCCGGGAAAGCCGGCGGGAATGATCTTGCCGGCGGGCGGCTTCCCGGCGAGCAGTTGCCCGCAGACTTCGGCAAACTTCAGGTCGGCCTCGCCCGTGATGACGCAGTCGGCCAGTTGCGTGATCGGCTGGGATTCAGCCTCGTAGCTCACCTCGGGCCCGCCCAGGATGACGTGGATATCCGGCCGTGCGCGCTTGAGGATTGCGACGAGTTCGGTCGCGGGGGCTACGTTCCAGATGTAAATCCCGAGCCCGATGATCTTCGGATTGCCGGCAAGCAGGGTTTCGGCAATGTCAATCGGCCGCTGGCTGATATCGAACTCCCGGATCACCGCGGCGCTTCTCAGCGGGCCGAGGTTCGCGAGCAGGTAGCGAAGGCCAAACGCGGTGTGGCTATACCTCGCGTTCAGCGTCGTCAGGACGATATCAGCCATTGTGACGTCCGGGTCAGCTATTTCATCCGCGCAAACGTCACATCAAAGGTCTGCTGCATGCTGGCCTGGAAGTATTGCCCGTATAATTGATCGCTCTGCGGGTCATAGGTGAGGTTGTAGGTGCAACCCGGATAGTTCTCGTCGCGAAGCTCGACGACCACCTTGGTGCCGCCCTCTTTGGAGAACGCGGCCGCTCGTGAGACTTTGATGGGGTTCGGGTTGAAATACGCCGCGTCCATCGTGCCGCCCGAGTCCACAGTCTTGATTTCGAGCACGTAGCCGCCATCCGGCCGCTCCCATTTGCCGGCCAGTTTGGCGAATTCCGGCCTGGCGGCTGCGGGAGCGGGCAGATTCGTCCCCTTGGTATCGGGTTGCAGTGAAGTCGTGGGGCCTTCGTCCTTTTTGCCGCACGAAACCGCGAGCGCACAAGCTGCCACGATGGATAAAGCCGCAGGGCACAGGGATCTGCGGGGAGATGGCAAACGGGGCCGGGTTAAGGGCTTGGAGCCGTGAGTCGGGATCATATTGTGGGAGTGCATCATATTGTGGGAGTGCATCATATTTGTCGGGAATGATAACCCCGAGCCGACGGCTTGTTCAATCGCGAACATGGCATCCGGCGCAAGTTCCGAGGTCCGCGCCACCCTGGGGTGCATCCGCCTTTGCTGTTGTCAGCGCTGGCCGGACATACTATCAATCCGCTCACTATGCAGCTTACTATGAAACTGATCGGCCGTGCGGCTGTCTTGGGCCTCCTGTTGTCGTCTGCACTGCCTTGGCGCGGCCGTGGGGCGGATGGAGTTGTTTACGAGGGCGGGAAGGGGCCCGGGAGCGGCAGGCATATTGTCTTCGTCAGCGGGGACGAGGAGTATCGTTCAGAGGAGGGGTTGCCCATGCTGGCAAAGATTCTGGCGGTGCGCCACGGGTTCAAATGCACGGTGCTGTTCCCGATCAATCCGGCCGATGGCACGATTGATCCGCTCACGCTTACGAACATTCCTGGCCTCGATGCGCTTGATTCAGCCGATGCGTGTGTGATCGGTCTGCGCTTCCGTGAACTGCCGGACAGCCAGATGAAGCATTTCGCGGATTACCTGAACGCGGGGAAGCCCATCATCGCTTTGCGCACCAGCACCCATGCCTTCAAATACGAGCAGAACAAGCAGAGCCCCTACGCCCGTTATGACTGGCACAGCAAAGACTGGCCGGGCGGGTTTGGACAGCAGGTGCTGGGCGAGACCTGGGTGAATCATCATGGCAACCACGGCAAGGAGAGCACGCGCGGCGTGATGAACGAACCGTTGAAGGATCACCCGATCCTGAGGGGCGTGGGGGACGTATGGGGGCCAACGGACGTTTACACGGTCACCCATCTGCCGGCCGATGCCAGGGTTCTGGTCTGGGGGCAGGTGTTATCCGGGATGAAACCGTCCGATCCGCCGGTCGAGGGCGACAAGAATCATCCCATGATGCCGGTGGTGTGGCTGCGCGATTACAGGGGCGAGACGGGCAAAGCTTCCAGGATTTGCACAACCACGATGGGCGCGGCGGTTGACCTGCAGAATGAGGGGTTGCGTCGCCTGCTGGTCAACGCGTGCTACTGGGCGACGGGCTTGGAAAAGCAAATACCGGCGAAAGCCAATGTGGCTTATGTAGGCGACTACCAACCGGAATGGTTCGGCTTCGGCAAGTTCAGGAAAGGGATGAAGCCGGCCGATTATGAGCTGAAACCGTGAGCTTTTGCGTTTACAGCCGCATTACTCGGGCCTGATCGGGCCGGGCCTGCCGCAGGTTGCGATCGAGATGGGTGAGAAGTTCGGCCGGCTGATGAACTACAGGGACGGCCTGTATGCGGGGCAGTTTGTGGGCGCGATGTACGCGGCCGCCGCGTTCTTCGAAAGCTACCCGGAGCCGTTTTTTCGTGTCCGGTTTCTCCAACTCGCGTGGTATGTTCAATAGTCACTGGTGTTGTTCTGAATGAACTCCGAAGAAACACGCGCCGCGCAAGTATTTCTAGCCCATCACGGCTTTGTGAAGGGGTTGGCGCTCAAGCACGCCCCCTGGCCAGGGCTGGCTAATGACATCATTCAGCAGGTTTTCTTGGAGTTCGCAAGGAAGGAACAGCAGTGGAATCTCGATGCGGACGTGAAGCCGCTGCTGGCCACCATGACGCGTTTTGTCGCCTTGCGCTACTGGCGCGAGCGCACGCATCAGCAGCCGGAAGTGGTTCGTCAGCTGGCTGACCACATTCGGCAACTGGCCTCGGAACGCCAGGATGAGCCGCGTTATGACGATGAGTTGGTTGCGCTGCGCATCTGCTTAGAGAAGCTCCCCAACAAAACTCGGTCGTTTGTGGATTTGTATTACTATGCGGGGCATTCCACGGGGGAAATCGCCGCCCGCATGAAGATGAAGAGTGACAGCGTCTGCCGCGCGCTCTGTCGGGTACGGGAAAAACTTCGCGACTGCCTGCAGCGTTCGCTAAATGGAGGACTTTCCGATGTCTGAACCAGAGGATTCAAAGCCCGTCGAAGTGCTGATTCAGAGCTACGTGGCTGGCCAGTTGACGCCGGCCGAAGCCAAGGATTTCCTAGGATGCCTCCAGGAGTGTCCGGCGCTCGGAGCAGAAGTGCTCGACCATTTGCGAACGGATGAGATGCTCTCGCAACTGATTCAGGCCAGGAGTTTTGGCTCACCCCTGGTCGGGAGCGACGGCGAGCGACACACTGCTCCACGCCCCAACCCGGTGCCGTTCCGGGTTATGAATTTGAAGCCATATTTGGCGTGGGCGACGGCTCTGGCCGCGTGCCTGGCGGTGCTGGTTGGCTTGGGCCTGTTGTGGCGACCCCAGCCTGTGGTTTCCCGAAAAGAAACCACGACTCATGCCGTGGCGGTCCTGACACGCATGGTCAACGTGGAGTGGGCAACCCCTGGCGACATACACTACCCGGGCGCAGCCCTGGCCCCGGG
>JAPLUA010000161.1 GCA_026397855.1 Verrucomicrobiota bacterium
GCAGGGCGACACCATCTTCTGGATGCCGTCGCCGACCACTTCGCCGCCGGCCGTGACGGCCAGTTCAGCCAGTTCCTCCAGCGACTCGCACAGCTCGCGGCTTTGCCGCGATTTAAGCTCTACGCCGACGAGGAACACTCGTTCCGTCCGGCGGTTCCTGATATCAATCAGTGCTTTCAACTAGGCGCGTCTGTCGCGTTGGATCGCTTTCTATTTGTTACTGAATCAACATACCACTCCTGCGGGCGCAGCGGAAGGGGATTTTTGGCTGACTACCTTTTCACGCTGGGCGTGTTGGTGGAGTAGGCCCAGAGCCAATCGTCCGAGGACTTCTTCTTGCGATCGTCAGCTCCATTCGGGCCGACGCCGCGGAGGATGAAGCCACCTCCGTCAACGGGTTGATAGATCAGCGGCCGACCCGAAATGGCATCAGGGGGGACGCGGGCCAGGAGCGCCGGCACGAGTTGCTCCAAGGTTTCGGGATAAACGCCGTTGGCCAGGCGGAAGCGCTCCAGGGCACAGGCGATGATTGCCTGGTTCACCGAAGTCTGCGCGAAGGTGACTCCCACCGGATTTGCCGCCCACGAGAACGACTCCTGGAGCAACTGCCAGCATGGGTAATCCAAAGGGAGGCCGTTCAGCTCGGACCAGTCCATGGCTGGACGAATGCAGCCGGCGGCGACATCCACCTGTGCCATCGTATTCCGGCTGGCGTCATAAAGTTGAATACAGCTCTCATACCACCACGCGCGGGGCTGCAGTTGCCAGACGGGATCCCGCGTGTTTCCTCCGTCCACCGTGGGCAGGGCCAGGTCCGGGTTGGCGCTCTCGGGAATCGCGCGCCAGGCTTCGATATAAGCCAAAACAACCCGGTGGACCGCGTTGGTGTGGTCGGCGAGCAGGTTGAAGCCGGCGAGCTCGCGCTGAAAGGCGGCGAGTTGCGGCCCGGTCCAGGCCTGTTGGCTAAGCCCTTCCCACAACGGTTGCAGCGAGCGCGTCAGCATCACCTGCACGCGCACCGTGGAGCAAACATCCGGAAGCTGCCGCGCCAGCCGGGCCAGGCGGAGGCCGGCCAGCACATCTTCGGCCGCGTCCGCGTTCTGGCCGACCGCGAGCGAAGCGCAGGCGCGCACCTGGAACAGCAGGTGCAGGCGCTCGAGCATGAGAGTGGGTGCCTGGACGGAACGCAACACCGCGCCGGCATCGCGGTTGGTCGAGGTTTGAAAAGCAGGGAGACGGGCCGCAGCGGCCGCCACTTCCCGCAAGGTCGCGCCCTGCGATTGCAGGCCCTGCAAAATATCAGCCGCGTCCTCCTGGCGTTTCGTCCCGGAGCCCTCTCTCGATTGCTCGCCGGCCCAGCTCACGAAGGGGTGAAGCGGTGAATTGGTTTGGCGGCGCCAATCCATCAGCACGGAATTCCCCCCGTAATTAATGGCCGACAGCTTGAACGACCTGAGTTGCTTCAACGACCCTGAGCTTTCACGGTTGGTCTTGCTGAGCAGTCCCAGAAAGGCCGGCGAACGGGCGAAGTTTGCGACATGCGGCAC
>JAPLUA010000539.1 GCA_026397855.1 Verrucomicrobiota bacterium
AGATAGTATTCGGCCCGCCCGAAAACGTCGCTTCCCGCCAGTTTGCCGCCGAAAGCGCGCTTGGCCATCGCGAACACCAGCCCGATCAGCAGGGCGACGCCCACATAAGCCAGGATATTGCGGGTCAGCAGGCCAAAAAGACCGGTGTAGTGCCCGATGAGCTGGCTGCCCCATTCGTAGAAAGCCGCGCATCCGAGGACCACCGCCAGCCACCCCAGCAGATTCGTGATTTCCTCGGACATCCCGTGCTTGCGGCCGCGGAGTATGCCCGTGATCAACACGACCAGCACCAATAGATCAAACACGTTGATGGGCAGTTTATCGAAGCTCATAGGGGTGTTCCGGGTTTCCGGCGGGGTGTCGGCGGCCTATTGTGGATGGTCGCCCAGCCAGTAGCCGATGGTGTTGGCTTCGGGGCTTCTCGGATCCAGTTCGAGCACCTTCAGGTAGTGCTGCCGGGCGAGGGACGGCTGGCGCAGTTGCTGGGCGTAAATGTTGGCGAGCGCCAGGTGGGCCCGGGCCTCGTTCGGGTGCGTGGCCAGAAGACGCTCGAGTTCGTTCGCAGCGTCCGTCGGGCAGTTCGCCTGTTTCAGGACCAGGGCAAAGTTATACCGCGCGCTGGCGTCGTTCGGGTTGATGGCCAAGGCATATTCGTAGGCCGCCAACGCCACCGGCAGATTTCGGGCCTCGGTGGCGGCGAACGCAAGGTAGAACTGCGCCTCGAAGAAGCCCGGGTCCTGCTGGGCGGCCTGACGGTAGGACTGGAGGGCGTCGTTCAGGCGGTGGGTACGCTGAGCTTCCAATCCCAGGTCGAAGAGACGCCGTGCTTCCTCGCGGTCGCCCGCCTCGGGCTTCCCAGGCGACCGGTAGCTGTAGCGGTTGGCAGTTCCGGCGGGAGCGGGTGAATGGACGGTGCCGGACGGGAGCGCCTGGGCGGGAGCAGCCGTCTCCCTGGGCGGCGGAAGGGGCGTAGGCCGCATCGGGGGCTTCGGTTCGCTGCGGAATATATTGACCGGGTTAACGCGATCAAGGAATCCACGCTTGGCCGGCTTGGATTCCACTGCGGCGGACGGCACCGAGGATGTGGCGGCCGGGGGTTGGGCCGGTGGCCGGACGATGGGCAGGGGGGGAGGAGCGACATCGTGCGCAGGCTTCACTACGGGATCGGGGGTCAACTGGACCACTTGGGCCGGAGGCGCGGGGGGCGGGGCGGGAGAGGGAACGGGGGCGGGGGTGGGTCTGGGGCTGTTGGTTGCTGGCACTGGCTTCGACACAACTGCCAACGGCTCCACCTTCGGCGCAGCCAGTGGCCGTGTGACTGCGGCGGGCGATGGCCTGGTCGGGGGGGGATTGGTGACGGCTGGCGCGGGAGCCTTGGCAATCGGTGCGGGGTGCTGGGGCGCGCTGAGATCCCGTTCAATCTGCCGCACAAGGGCATCCACCGGCGCGGCATTTGACGGCGGCGGGGTCAGGGCCAGCCAGGCCCGATACTTCCGCAGCGCGACGGGAAGATCGCCCAGATACTGGTGGGAGACGATAGCCGAATTGAGCATCGCGGGCCGGTAGCCGGGCTGCTGCCTGATCGCCGCCGTGAAAAACTGCTCCGCCTCAGCCGGTCGGCGCTGCTGCAGGCGCAGGAGGCCTAGTCCGTTGAGCGCCTCAGGATTCTGTGGGCTCAGCCGCAGGACATCGTTGAAGCTCCTCTCCGCCGCGTTGAAGTCCCGAGCGCGCGCCTGCACGGCGGCAAGCTTGAGGAAGCCCTCGGGGACGTTCCCGCGCCGCAGGGTGTAGGCGGTAAACTCGGTGCGTGCGGCCTCAAGCTTGTTTTGCTCCAGCCAGAGGCAGCCCAGGTTGTAGTGCGCCTCGCTGAGGTCGTGGTTCAAGGAGAGCGCCCGCTGGTAGGCCCGCGCCGCCTCGTCCCGCTCGTCCAGGTGATGGCAGGCGATCGCCAGGTAATTCCAGGCCTCCGCATTCGTCGTGAGGATGGAGGTTGCCATGCGCAGCTTCCCCGCCGCCCGGGCATAATCACCCTGCTCGATGAGGCGCTGGCCTTGCAGCAGCGCCCGTGGGCCCGATGGCATGCAGCCCGCGAGCAATCCAAGGCCCGCGAGCAGAAGGACAGCATGGCACACAACCCGCTTTTTGATGGTCAGCATCGGTTGTCGTGGTAACATCCACGCTTTAACGTGTCAAGAAACGCACCGCACAGGCACAAACTTTCGCGCTGGCTCCTGCCGGCGTTCTGCGCCTGCCTGCTCGGCGGTCCCGGCCCGGCGCAGGCCGCCGGCCCCGCGTCTTTCGCCAACCCAGGCCCCCGCGCCCGCGTCGTCGTCGTCGAGGAGGCCGACGCCCTCGATGCTTTCCGTCCCCGCCCGGCGGTGATCCGCGCCATGGTGGACCGCGGCCTCACCAATATCACCGGGACAGCCTCGTTCGTCGCGGCCTGGCGCAGCCTGGTCAGCACGCAGGATGTCGTCGGCATCAAGGTCTTCTCCTCCCCCGGGCCGCACAGCGGCACGCGCCCCGAGGTGGCTGCGGCTGTCATTGAGGGGTTGCTCGCGGCGGGCCTGCCCCCGAAGAATATCATCGTCTGGGACCGGGAAGCCGTTGACCTCCGCCTGGCCGGGTTCTTTGACCTGGCGGATCGCTACGGGATTCGCGTCGCCGGCAGCGTGCAGGCCGGCTGGGACAGCCGGACTTTCTATGAGACCGAAATCCTCGGCAACCTGGTCTATGGAGATCACGAGTTCGGCATCAAAGCCGATGGGGCCGGACGCCGGTCCTTTGTCTCGAAGCTGGTCAGCCGGGAGATTACCAAGCTCATCAGCATCGCCCCCATGCTGAACCACAACTACATCGGCGTCGCCGGCAATCTCTACGGCCTGGCCATCGGCAGCGTGGACAACATCGGCCGTTTCGAGGCTAACCCCGACCGCATGACCCGCGCTATCCCGGAGATTTACGCGCTCGAATCCCTCAGCGACAAGGTCGTCCTGAACATCACCGACGCGCTTGTCTGCCAATACGAGGGTGGCGAGCGCGGCCTGCTGCATTACTCCACCATCCTGAACCAGCTCCGCTTCAGCAAGGACCCGGTGGCGCTGGACATGCTCTCCATCCAGGAATTGGATCGCCAGCGCCTTGCCACCCAGGCCCCGGTCGTGAAGCCGAACCTCGACCTCTACGACACCGC
>JAPLUA010000441.1 GCA_026397855.1 Verrucomicrobiota bacterium
CTGACCGTCGAGATGGTATTCCAGCTATTTGACGACGGCCTTGAATGCCGCGTGGCGATGGTGGACATCACCTCGCGGAAGCAGGCGGAAGTGGCGTTGCAGAAGAGCGAGGAGAACTTCCGGACAGTCGCCGATTTTACCTACGACATGGAGTATTGGCGGCTTGCCGATGGCAGGTTGTTTTATGTATCGCCGTCTTGCGAACGCATCACTGGTTATGCGGCGCGGGAATTTCTGGAAGATGCCGGACTGCTGGTGAGAATCGTGCATCCCGAGGACCGCGAGATGTTTGAGCGGCACATCAAGCAGCATGAAGAAGGGCCGGCGGAAGTGGATCAACACGAGATAGAGTTCAGGATTCAGACCCGGAGCGGGGAGGATCGATGGATCGGCCATACGTGCCAGGAGGTTGTTGGCCGTGATGGAAAATCCCTGGGGCGCCGTGCCTCCAACCGCGACATCACGACCAGCAAGAGGTCGCAATTCGCGATGGAGCAGGCCAAGTCGTTGCTAGCCGCGACGCTGGAGTCCACCGCGGATGGCCTCCTGGTGGCGGATGGTCACGGCAAGGTGGTCAGCCTGAACCAGAGATTCCTGGAGCTGTGGAGGATATCGCCGGAGCTGGCGGCGAGCAGGGACGATGAGAAATTGCTCCAGCATGTGCTGGGGCAACTGGCCAAACCATCGGCATTTCTGGCCAACGTCAGGGAGCTTTATGCGGACCCGTCGGCCGAATCTTTCGATGAGCTGGGATTCGTTGACGGGCGGGTTTTCGAGCGATATTCCAGGCCGCAGTGGCTGGCAGGGAAGATCGTGGGCCGCGTGTGGAGCTTCCGCGACGTTACGGAGAGGAGGCGATTGGAGGCGCAAAACCGGGCATTGCAGAAGAGCGAGAGCCTGGGGCGCATGGCCGGGGCTATCGCGCACCATTTCAACAACCAGCTCGCGGTGGTGATCGGCAACCTGGACCTGCTCATAAGCAATCCGACCCGCAAGGAGGAATTGGCGGAGTGCCTGTCCGAAGCCATGTCGGCTGCCCGCAAGGCTGCCGAAATGAGCGGTCAGATGCTCACCTATCTCGGCCTGACCCATGGCCAGCGGGAGCCGCGGAATCTTGCCGAGCTGTGCCGGAATCAATTGCCTCAGATTCTTACGGCCATCCCCAAGACCGTGAGCCTGAAGACTGACCTGGCCGAGCCCGGACCGGTTATTGAAGCCAACGGCAGCCAGCTGATGCAGGTGATAACCAGCCTGCTGACCAATGCTTGGGAAGCGTGCGGCAAGGAGCGGGGCCATATCAACCTGACCGTCAAGACGGTCAGGAGCATCCCTGGCACGAACCGTTTCCCGGTGGAGTGGCAGCCGAAGGATACAACCTACGCCTGCTTGGAGGTGTCGGACACCGGTAGCGGGATTGCTGCGGGGGACATCGAGAAGGTGTTCGACCCGTTTTACTCCAGCAAGTTTGTGGGGCGCGGGCTGGGGCTGGCGGTGGTGGTGGGGATAGCGCGTGAACATGGGGGCTGCGTGGCTGTGGAGAGCGAGCCGGGACGCGGGAGCGTCTTCCGTGTGTTTTTTCCGCTCACGGAGGAAGCAACTCCGCAAAAGCCGGTCGCAATGCCACCAACCCGGAAAGCATCCGGGGGAGGCACGGTGCTGGTGGTGGAAGACGAGGAGTTGGTGGCGAAGCTGGTTACGCGGGTGCTGCAGAGGGCGGGATACCGGGTGATCGTGGCGAAGGACGGCGTGGAGGGGGTGGAACTGGCGCAGCAGCACGAGGGCGAAATCTGTTTGGCGGTGCTGGACCTGGTCATGCCCAGAATGGACGGGTGGGGGACTCTGGCGGCGCTGCGCAAACTGAGGCCGGGTATTCCGGTGATCCTCTGCAGCGGCTATGACGAGGTGCACGCGATGGCTGGTGAGCATGCGGAGCAGCCCCAGGCGTTCCTGGGCAAACCGTATACGATCGAGGCGCTGATGAAGGCGGTCCATCAGGCGGTTCCCCAGGTCCTGTAGGGATCTGCCGGTAGGCGCGGAACGGACTCCTCGGCCAGGAGTGAGCTGCCCTGATGATTTACGATTTACGCGGGGGAAGCGGGAGGGGGAAGTCTGACATGCTGAAAAGGGGACTAGGCGGCGCGGTAGGAGTATTTGCTATCGCCCATGAAGCAGGCGATCGCTTCGAGAGGAGGGGAGAGAAAGATGACGGTGGCCGTCGGGGCGGCGCGGTGTAGGGCCTCTTCAATGAGTTCCCGATTACTGCGGTCATCATCAATATTCATGTTCAGCTTTCGTTTGTGGCTAGCTGACACGAGCTGAGGCCGTTACAGTGTAATGGGAGAGTCTGCGAGAGGAGGCGCGAATTGCGACGGAGTAATCCTCACGAGGCGCGGTAACCTCTCGATTTCCTCCCCCCAAAGTGGCCTTTTTGACCCTAATCCAATGGAGAAGTCGAAGCACACCAACTATTTATGAAGTGGCTCCAGAGGCAGGGCTCGAACCTGCAACATTCCGGTTAACAGCCGGACGCTCTACCATTGAGCTACTCTGGATTCCAGATGGGGGGACAATTTACAGGGATCATTTGTGAGCGTCAAACTGATTTTAACGCGGGCAGCAGTTTTACCAATTCTGCCAAATGGCATGGGTTCAAGCGTGGAAGCTGTTCGCCTGGCGTTTGTGGTCTTTCTTGCTCATGACCTTCACATTGGCCTCTTCCTGGATCACCAGCGAATGGGGCGGAACGCTGGAGGTTAGAAACACATTTGCGCCAATGGTGCTGCCTGCGCCGACAACGGTGTCGCCCCCCATGATGGTGGCGCCAGCGTAAACGGTCACACGGTCCTCGAGGGTGGGCTGACGCTTCTGCCCTCGCAACCGCTGGCCGGCTGCGAGGGACTTCGCCACCAGGCCGACGCCTTGGTACATCTTCACGTGGTCGCCAAGAACCGCGGTCTCGCCGATGACGGTTCCGGTGCAGTGGTCCACAAAGAAATGGGTGCCGATCTGCGCGCCGGGGTGAAGATCCATGCCGGTGCGGCTGTGTGCCCATTCGGTCATGATGCGGGGAATGAGGGAGATGTTCTTCAGGTAAAGCTCGTGCGCCAACCGCTGCACCGCAATGGCTTCTACAAAGGGATAGGCCACAATGACCTCTTCCTTGCTTAGCGCTGCAGGGTCGCCGCTGTAGGCCGCCTCGATATCGGTCTGCAGCAAATCGCGAAGGCGGGGGAGGCTGTCCAGAAACTCGGATGTCAAAGCGTGTGCAAACGAGCGTGAATCCTTTTGGGGCAGGCCGGGCGGGGGATTGTATTCGAGGCTTTTGCGGATTTCGCTCTCAAGGCTGGCCGAAACCGATCCGAGGAGGGCTGCGGTTTCGCGCTTGATCTCCGACGAGTGGATCAGCTTTTCGTCGAAGAAACCGGGGAAAAGAAGCCGCAGCAAATCCATCGTGATGATCGAGATCGCCCGCTTCGAGGGCAGGTTCTTCCCGTCAAGATGGTTGATGCCTCCTGCGTGGGCATAGGAAGCCATCAGACGATCAGTTAGTTGGGCTACGGTCAACTGCACGGACTGAGTATCCCGCAAAGAGGCGGCGAACGCAAGGGGAGGCAAATCAATCCCGGGATGCGAAAGCCAAAGTCCGCGGGAATGCGGAAGATAGTGATAAGATCGCCCGTGCTCGAGCGCACGGTCACCGCTTCCGGGAAAGCCGCTTCCGGCCTGGCGGATCTGGTCCGGGATAGCGTGTCGGTTCAATCCAGCAACAAGGACCCGCGTGAGCGTCGGGTGCGGGGTGCGGGCTTAAAACGGCTTGCGGCGGCGGGCTGATGCTGCGACGTTTCTCTCCGTGGCCCATAGACAGTAAACGTGGCCAGGTTGATCATTTATATGCCAGAGGACTTTTTGAGAATCTTGCTGGTTGAGCACGACCCGGCCTTCGCCCGCTACGTGGGGGAGATGCTTGGCCAGGCGCGGGATCTTTCCGCGGAGATGGAGTCAGTGCCCGACCTGAACGCCGGCTTGTCGGCTCTGAGCCAGAGCGTTTTCGATGTCGTTCTCATAGATGTCTGCGTGCCGGATGGAGCGGGCCTCGCCAATATTCCCCTGATCAAGGCCCAGGCACCGGAGGTGCCGATCATTGCGGCGGGCGATGCCGATGATGAAATTGTCGCGCTCGAGGCAGTTCACGCCGGGGCGCAGGATTACCTGGCCAAGGGACAGCTTACCCCGGCCTGGCTCGAACGATCCGTCCACTACGCCATCGAGCGACATCGCATGGAGCTGGCGCTCCTCGGGGCAGAGGAGAAATATCATGGCGTCTTCGACCACCTGGTCGAGGGGATTTTCCAGACGACCCCCGAGGGCCGCTATCTGATGGCCAACGCTGCGCTGGCCCGCATCTATGGCTATGCCACCCCCGATGAGCTTATCCAGGGTCTGACTGACATCGGACGCAGCCTTTACGTTGAGGAAGGCCGGCGGGAGGAGTTCATCCGCCTGATGCGCGAGAATGACACCCTCACGGAGTTTGAGTCGCCGATCCATCGCAAGGACGGCACGGTAATCTGGATTTCTGAAAACTGCCGGGCCATCCGCGCCGCTGGTGGCAGGTTGCTGTATTACGAGGGAACCGTCGAGGACATCACCCAGCGCCGGCAGGCAGAGAATGACTTGCGCAATTCGGAGGCGCTTTACCATTCGCTGGTGGAAACACTCCCGCAGAACATCTTCCGCAAGGATTTGCAAGGACGCTTCACCTTTGGCAACCAGCAGTTCTGCCGGATCCTGGGCCTGTCCCTGGCGGAGATCGTCGGCAAAACAGACTTCGACTTCTTCCCTCGCGAGTTGGCGGAGAAATACCAGCACGATGACCGTCGCGTCATGGAGACCGGCAAGCCCTACGACATCGTCGAGGAACACCGGCCGCCGGGGCGCGACAGGATGTATGTGCAGGTGGTGAAGACCCCGCTTTATGGCGCTGACGGAGCGATTATGGGTTTGCAGGGCATCTTCTGGGACATTACCGCGCAGCGGCTCGCGGAGGAGAAGATCCGTCGCATTAACGCGCTGTTGGCCCAAAGCCGCAAGGAGATTCGTGCCCGTCATGCGCAGATGGAGGACGATTTGAAGATGGCGCGCGAAATCCAGGTTACCATGCTGCCGCAGCAGTATCCGGCTTTTCCGCGCTCGGCGTCCCCATCAGACAGCGTGCTGCAGTTCACGCACCGCTATCTCCCGGCGGGCACCGTCGGTGGCGACTTTTTTGCCGTCTCCGCGCTCTCTGAAGACGAGGCGGGCGTGTTCATCTGCGATGTCGCCGGTCACGGCGTGCGGTCGGCGCTTGTGACTGCCATGATTCGGGCGCTGGCCGAGGAGCTGAAGCCGTTTGCCACAAATCCCGGCCTGTTCCTGAACAAGCTCAACTCCGATCTCCACGCCATTCTCAAGCACACGGGCACTCCCATGCTGACCACGGCTTTTTACCTGGTGGCAGACTGGCGGACGGGCGTCATGCGCTATGCCAACGCCGGTCACCCCAAACCGCTTCATTTGCGCCACGGCTCTGGTCAGGTTCTGCCGCTGGCCAATGCCGCCGGCAGAAGCCAGCCGGTGCTCGGCCTCCTGGAGGGTGCTGCCTACGAAACCTCTGAGGTCAGGCTGAGCCCGGGAGACCTGGTGATGTTGTTCACGGATGGCCTGTACGAGGTCCACGACCCTGATGGCGAGCTGTATTCCCAGGCGTTGCTGGTGGCCGATGTCCAGCGGCGTGCCCGGCTCCCCGCACCGCAGTTGTTCGATGAGCTGCTGGCGGAGATCCGGCGTTTCTCGCGGAACGACAGGTTCGATGACGACGTGTGCCTGGTTGGCATGGAATACGTCGGGTCTGGCGCCTTTGGGAATGAGTGAAGGCTGGTGAAGTTGCGGGGGTGCATGGGTTACATGGGTTACATCGGCGGCTGGCCGCTTGGATTATGCGATTGATTATGAATAAGAGATTTGGTTGGGCGGGTCTTTTTCCGGCTTTGCTGGGGCTCTGCTTTCTGTGGTGCGGTTGTCAATCAATGCCCTCGGGCGGCTCCGCAACCGGGGCGGCATCCGTTTGCCCGATTGATTTCCGCATGATGGTGCCGGCCGGGTGGTTTACGCGAGGCACCGGCGCCACCTGGGTGACCCGTGAA
>JAPLUA010000481.1 GCA_026397855.1 Verrucomicrobiota bacterium
CGAATCACCAATACTCCGCCGACGCTCGACTCGATCTCCAGCGTGGCGATCAACGAGAACGCCGGCCTGCAAACTGTCAGCCTCTCCGGCATCAGCTCCGGCGCGACCAACGAGCCCCAGACGCTCGCCCTCACCGCCACATCGAGCAACACCGGCCTGATCCCGAATCCAACCGTGACCTACACGAGCCCCGCCGCCACGGGATCCATCGCCTTCACCCCCGTCCCTTACGCCTTCGGATCGGCCACCATTACGGTCAGGATTGACGATGGCGGCGGCAGCAACAATATCGTCACCCGCTTATTCAGCGTGACAGTCAACCCGGTCAACCAGGCGCCGACCCTCAATGCCCTGTCCAACCTGAAGATCAATGCGAACTCCGGGTTGCAGACCGTCAGCCTCTCCGGCATCACCGCCGGCCCGACCAACGAGCCCCAGACGCTCACCGTCACCGCAACGTCGAGCAACACCGGCCTGATCCCGAATCCAACGGTGACCTACACCAGCCCCGGGGCCTCGGGCTCCATCGCCTTCATTCCGGTTCCTGACGCCTACGGCTCGGCCACCATCACGGTCACGGTCAACGACGGCGGCACCAGCAACAATATCGTCTCCCGCTCGTTCAGCGTCACTGTCAATCAGGCGCCCACCATCTCCGCGATCAACAACCGCGTCATCGCTGCCGGCGCCACGACTCCGGCCTTACCCTTCACCATTGGCGACGCTGAGACGCCCCTGGCGAGCCTGAGCCTCTCGGCCACCTCGTCCAACCCGGCGCTTGTGCCCAACAGCAATATCGTCCTGGGCGGCAGCGGCAGCGCCCGCACCGTGACGGTCACAGCGCTGGCCGGCCAGACCGGCGTGGCGACCATCACGATCACGGTCGGCGATGGCGACGCCACCGCCATCAGCCCGTTCCAGATCACCGTGCGGAACAAGCCCGCGGCGCCCGGCAACTTCCACATCACGCAGGTGCTGCCATAGGCACCCCGAGATGACGTGCTCGCCGGCCTGATCCGCCGGCCCTTGAACACCGCCCCGAGTGGGGCGGTGTTCAGCTTTTTGACGGGACCGCAGGATAGACAACACGGGGGACCCCTCTCGCATTCTGAAGGGGAGAGGGGGAAGCTTCCGCAGTGTTTGGTGCAGCGCATGCGGCGGACTCCCCGGCCAGTAGGGGCATTACCTCGCTCCCGGGAGGTGGCAAGAAGGGCCGAATCGCCCCGGGCTAAGCTTGACCCGCCCCGCGCGCTCCGCTACGTTCCGCTACCAGAGCAAAACCATACTTATGAATAACTTTCTAGTGCCAATGGTGGTTGAACAAACCGGCCGGGGCGAGCGCGGCTACGACATCTACTCGCGATTGCTGGTGGACCGGATCGTATTCCTGGGCACGCCCGTGGACGACATGGTGGCCAACCTCATCATCGCCCAGTTGCTGTTCCTGCAGATGAGCGATCCCAAGAAGGACATCCATCTCTACATCAACTCCCCGGGCGGCAGCGTCACCGCCGGCCTGGCTATTTACGACACCATGCAGTTCCTGACCTGCGACGTGAACACCTATTGCATCGGCCAGGCGGCCAGCATGGGCGCCGTGCTCCTGTGCGGCGGCACCAAGGGCAAACGCTACGCCCTGCCCAACTCGAACATCATGATCCACCAACTCCTCGGCGGCGCCGAAGGCCCGGCCAGCGACGTGGAAATCCGCGTCCGCTACATGATCAAGCTCAAGCATCGCCTCAACAGCATCATTGCCAAGCACTGCGGCCGCTCGATTGACCAGGTGGAGAAGGATACCGACCGCGACAATTTCATGACCCCCGAGGAGGCCAAAGCCTACGGGCTCGTGGATGAGGTCGTCCAGTCCCGCAAGGAGATTCCGGGCCTGGCCGAGAGTGCGACGAGCCTCGCCGACAAGAAAGAGTAACCCGAATGGCGAGGCCCTCCAACACCACGCTCTGCAGCTTCTGCGGCAAGTCCCACACGGAGGTCAAGAAGCTCATCCAGGGCCCCGGGGTGTTCATCTGCGACAACTGCGTCACCCTCTGCAAGCAGGTCCTCGACAAGGAATTCGCGACCCAGACCCGGAAGCACAAGCCCCGCGGCGGACTCGCCAAGCCGGCTGAAATCAAGCGCCAGCTCGACCTGACCTGCGTCGGACAGGACCACGCCAAGAAGACCCTGGCCGTCGCCGTCCACAACCACTACAAGCGCATCCTCCAGGAACCGAAGCAGGAGGCCGATGACGACGCCCCCCGCGATCCCCACGCCGATGTGGAGATCGAGAAGAGCAACATCCTGATGATCGGGCCGACCGGCTCGGGAAAGACGCTGCTGGCCCGCACCCTTGCGAAGATCCTGGATGTACCCTTCGCCATTGCCGACGCCACCACGCTCACCGAAGCCGGCTACGTGGGCGAGGACGTGGAGAATATCATCCTGCGGCTGCTCCAGAACTCGGACTACGACGTCAAGCGAGCCCAGCGCGGCATCGTCTATATTGACGAGATTGACAAGATCGCGCGCAAGACCGAGAACGTCTCCATCACGCGCGACGTGTCCGGCGAGGGCGTCCAGCAGGGGCTCCTGAAGATTCTCGAAGGCACCGTGTGCAGCGTCCCCCCGCAAGGCGGCCGCAAGCATCCCCAGCAGGAATACATCCGGGTGGACACCTCCGACATCCTGTTCATCTGCGGCGGCGCTTTTGTCGGCCTTGATCGAATCATTCAGCGCCGCCTCGGCAAGCACGTCATGGGCTTTCGCGCCGCCGGGGACGGCCCCCAGGCAGCCGTCATCAACCAGCAGGAGATCGTGCAGCATGTCGAGCCGGAAGACCTCCTGGGCTTCGGCTTCATCCCCGAATTCATCGGGCGCCTGCCCATGCTCACCGTCCTGAACGACCTGACGGAGGAACAACTGGTCTCGATCCTGACCGATACCCGCAACGCCCTCACCAAGCAATACATCAAGCTCATGGCCATGGAAGGCGTCGAGCTGGAGTTCACCCGCGACGCCCTCCACGAACTGGCCGTCCAGGCCATCAAGAAAGGCACCGGCGCCCGCGCCCTGCGCAGCCTCCTGGAGCGCCTGATGCTGGACGTCATGTACGACGTGCCCGGCAGCGGTGACATTGTCCACGTCCACATCACCCAACCGGTAGCCGCCGGCCTGACCAAGCCCCTGATCCGCCGCAAGACCGGCCGCGCCGCGGCCTGAGGGGGCGCGCGAACCTGCTGACAAGACGGCGGGATAGACGGCACGGGGCAACCCCTTTCGCCAGTCCCTTCTGAGGTGAGACGGGAAAAGCCTCCGCAGCTTTTGGTGTAGTAACTGCCGAGGACTCCTCACCCACCCAGCAATAGAGCTCCCCGGATCTCTCTATACTTGGAATTCCTACAATGTAGCTGTTGACGGATTTGCTTGGTAAGTCATACTTTATTGTATGATTACAACCACGCAAGCCGATACAGTCTGGTTTACCACCAAGGGCCAAGTGGTCATCCCG
>JAPLUA010000380.1 GCA_026397855.1 Verrucomicrobiota bacterium
CCGCTGAGATCGTCCGCCGCCGGGGAGAACTCGATGTTGAACGTGAGCCCGTTGCCCGTCGTCGCGAAGCCGATGCCGGATTGGCTGCCGGTGACGCCGCCATCATCCACCACGCCGCCGTTGTAGCTGGCGGTTGAGGGGTTGAGGTTGACGATCACTGCCGCTTGCAGCGCTATGGGCAACGCCAAGGTCAGGGCCCCAATAGATCGAAGAATCAGTCTCATAGTGGTAGATTAAGGGTTTAGAGTCTTCCGGCGATACGGATTTAAACAGGCGCCGCGGTCAAACGCAGCTACTGCATCCAGGCAGGAACGCGGTTGTAGGTGTACATGAAATCCACGTCGTAAGTGGCATGCCAGGGCAGCCTCCACAGCTCTCGCGTACGCGTGGCGCGAGCCGAGCCGTCAAAGAACGCGAGGTTGATCCCTTTCCCATGCCGGGCGATGGACCAGTGAAAATTGTCTTGTCCCACGCCTCCCCACAGCCCGTTGGAGGCCGGGAGAGCGTCCGTGTGTCGCGGGGCGCCACCTCGCCACATGGTATCCCCAAACAGGGGTGTGAGGCTTGGATTCCTGGCGCTGCTGAGTTTGCGCCAGTGCCATTCGGCGGGACGCCCCTGAATATTGTCCAGCCCGGCCGGCGGGTTGTAGCACCAGTTGTTGATTCCGTAGCTGGAGATCAGTGGTCGTGCCGGGTCCGCGGGGTCCGACAGCGGGAACACGTAGGCCGTGCGCGCGCCGCCGTATTCCACCACGTTGGGATCGTTCACGGCGGTCGGAGTTTCGGAGGTGCCTGTCCCTCGACGCTGTGTGGCAGCCGGGCAGAGGAGAAGGGACGGCTTTTTCTGATAGGCGTCCTGCATAGTCAGGAGCCACTCCCCCCGGTTCCAGGTGGCGCCCGCCGCAAGCGTGCCGCCGGTGAACGAGTCTCCGTTCTCGTCGCAATACAGGGTCCAGACCACACCCCACTGTTTGAGGTTGGAAACACAATTGATGGTCTGCGCCTTTTGCCTGGCCTTGCTCAGCGCCGGGAGCAGCAAGGACGCCAAGATGGCGATGATGGCGATCACCACCAGCAATTCAATCAGGGTGAAGCCGCCGCCCCGCTCAGGCAGCCGCGCCTCGGAGCTTCTCATTGTCTGCCGGTCGTTCTTCACGGATAGGCGGGTAATCCGACTGCCCGGTAGAAGCGCTGGTTGATGTTTGTGGCGCCTGAATCCTGGAACGTCCAGGGGGAGGAAGAGAGCTGAACGTTTGTGAGCGTGATCCAGCAGGTGGCGCCCGGCAGCGCGGAGAGGTATTCCACCTGGTAGGCGGCGGATACCGTCCCGGTCATGCTCATGGATACCGCGTTGTTCCCCGGCCGGATGTTCAGGCCGGGCTGCCCGGCGGCAATCCGAGCCCCGAGCACCGCCTTGAACTCGGCAAGCTGGTAGTTGAGCGATCCGGAAGTCCGGGTGCCGAAGAAGCGAAGGTAGCGCGCCTGGACTGTGCTGCTGAACAGGTTTGTGACGATGCCCGCAGGGGTGGGAACGCCCGCAAAGCTGGCGCCGGGCGCCGCAGACCAGTTGAGCTCGTCGGCACTGTACTCGATGCGGTAATCAACCGGAAAGCCGCTAAAGGCATGCATCGGCGTCAGAATCGCTCCGTCCACGGGGAGGATCTGTCCCAGGTCCAGGCGCAACCATTCGTTGGTCGTGGCGGTGGCAGAAGTGCGCGTCATCCACATTGTGCCCGGGTTATTGTCCACGGCGTTGGCCGGGCCAAATCCGCAGATCTGCGAGGAGGATGCGGCTGGCAATTGGATTTGAGCCGACGCCTGCATGCCGGTGATGGAGCCGGCCAGGTTCCAGTAAATGCCCCGCTCAATGGCGCCGGCGAAATTCCTGGTGTAGTCAACATCCCAGGCGGGATCCAGGTTCACGCCGGCAGCGTTTCCACCCAGCCCGCCCACGCTGGCTTTCACGGCCCAGCCGCCCCCCACGGTAAGCGAGTTATTACCCGGCCACGCGGCGTTGGTTGGCCCCGTGGTAATGAAAATGTTGGTGGTGATCCGGCCGCAGGATTCCAAGCCAAACTCAAACTTGTTCGTGAAGTCAAACGAAAGCGCCAGGGTGTAGCGCTGTCCGGCTTGCAGAGCTCCAAAACTGGACCGTGCCGCCACCACGCCAAAGCTATTCGCATTGGTGATGGCGTAGATGTTGTTGGTGTCGGCGGGTTGGTTGTTGAAATCCAGGTCGGGCAAACCCGCCGGCATGTATTCAGGCTGGTTGCCATCCGCGGAGCCTTGCTTGCTGACAAAGGTGGGCACGCCGCCCACCAGGAACAAGCCTGTGCCGTTCGCGGTATTGCCGATTTCCATCAGGAGCACGGTGCCGGTCAGATCGGCGACGGCGGGAATGAATTCGAGGTTGAACGTAAAGCCATTCTCGGGCACGGCGGCGGCCACGCAAGAGGAGCTGCCGGGGGCGACCTGCTGCCTGTCATTAACGGGGCCGCCGTCGTAGAGGGCGGTCGCGGGGTTGAGATTGACGATCACCCCGGCTGTCACGGCCATCGGCAGAACCGGGAAGCCAAGCGTCGCAGTCCATCGGACAAGATTCTTCATCTTCATAGAGTCATTGGGTTCTTGGTAGCTGGTTGTTTTGTCAGGCAAGAATACCAGCAGAGCAATGACCTTGCTATCGTCCAAAGCGATGATACCGCGCACCCCTCTTGTCGCAGCCTCGTAACCTCGTAGCCGCGGACGTCAGTCCGCGCCATCTTCTCCGGTCGGAGCGGAGATTAGCGCGGCTACGATTCCCTGGATCCACCCCGGTCGGACGAGGGCCGCGGGATTTGGCTCGCGGGTGAATGTCCGCCGCGCCACAATGCCTCACCAGATGCCGCCCCGCATGAGAAACTTGGTGAGGCTCGTCGCCGGCTGGCTGGGCGTCGCGACAGCGCTGCTGTCCAGCCCGGCTCTCGCGGGGGCCAGCCTGCCCGCGCCCTCGCGTCATCTCATCAGCGTATGGCGAGCCGAAGACGGCCTGCCGCAGAATTCCGTCACGTGCCTCGCGCAAACCCCCGACGGCTATCTCTGGGTCGGGACACGGCGGGGCGGCCTTGCGCGCTTCGATGGCCTGCGCTTTGTCAAGTTCACGCCGCAGACGACGCCGGCATTGAAGGACGTGGAAATCGAGCACCTGACCGTGGATGCCGCCGGCGCGCTCTGGATCACCACCGGCATCGAATCCATCAGCCTCTATCGCGACGGGCAGTTTCACATCGTGCGGGAGCCGCGCGCGCCGCCGCGATGGCATCCGACGGTGCCGGTTGCCACGTATTCCAACGAGGTTCTCTTCGCCGCGCTCGGGCCGGAGCTGCGACGCATCCGGAGCGACACGCTGACCAATGAGCCCGTCGTGCTGACGCCGGTGCCGCCGCTCGGCGCCAGGGCCCGCACGTTTTGTCAGGATCGCGAGGGCGGGCTGTGGTACCTCACGCAAGACCGATGGCTGGGGCGGTTTCTCGATGGGCGTTTCCAGGAATTGCCCGCCCAGCCTGCCCTGGACGAGCGGCGCATCAGTTCCCTGGCCGCCGACAGGGACGGCCGGGTATGGGCCGCCACGTCGCGGCGAATTGCGACCTGGCAGGGGGGCGAATTCCAGGACCGCACTCCCGCCCAGGGATCAACACCGGAGGAGGTGACCCAACTCGTGCCCGCCGGGAGCGGCTCGCTCTGGGTTTGTGAGCCCGGCCGCCTGCGGCGGTTGGAACAGGGCAGATGGGTGGCGGAGGCAAGGGGCTGGCAGACTCGTGAAGACGGCGCGAGCACGCCTCCCCGTTTCTTCGGGGACACGCAGGGCGGCCTGTGGGTGATTGACTACGGGGTGGGGATGCGGCATGTCGAACCGGGGGGAGAAGTTTGGCGGCTCACCGAGCAGGATGGGCTTCCGAGCCGCTTCATCAGTTGCTTTCTTGAGGATCGCGAGGGGACTATCTGGGTGGGGAGCGTCGGCGGCGGACTGGCCTGCATCCGGGAACGCGTGTTTCAGGTTCATGGCCCCGGGGAAGGCGGATCCGGGAAGGCGGTGCAGTCCATCTGCGAGGACGCGCAGGGACGCGTTTGGCTTGGGATGGTTTCGGGCGACCTGCTGCGGCAGGATGCCGCTGGGTTCCTCCCCATCCCGCTGCCCCAGCCTGCCGGTCGTCCCATTGAGGGCGTGACCGTCTTTCCCGGTGCGAGCAATGCGCTCTGGATCGGCTCGATGCACGGCGGCGTGATGGAATGGCGCAGCGACCGAGTCAGCCATCCGTTTCCGCCGGAACGGCTTCTGAATGCCTCGGCCCGGGTACTGTTCCAGGACAGCACAGGACGATTGTGGATTGGCAGCGGCTCCGGGCTGTATGCCTGGCAATCCGGACGCCTCACCCTTTTCGGGAAGCGGCACGGCTTTGCCGAGCAGGTGGGGATCGGCGCACTGGCGGAGCATCCGCCAGGCCAGGTGTGGATCGGAACGGGCGCGGGCGACTTGTGGCAATTCAAGGACAGCCGGTTCACCCGTTACAGCCCGCCGCAGGATTGGCCGCACACGCGCGTCGCCGCCTTGCTGCCCCAGGCGGACGGCGTGATCTGGATCGGCACGCTGGGGGGCGGATTGCTCCGGTTCCAGGAGGGGGGCTTCAAACGCATCACCACCCGCGAAGGTCTCACCGATGACACCATCACCCAGTTGCTGAGCGATGACGAAGGCAACTTGTGGGCGGGCTCGTTCGCGGGGATTCTGCACCTGAAGAGGACCGAGCTGGAGCGATTCTTTGGCGGTCGGGACGACAAGCTGGAGTGCCGCGCCTTTGGCCGTTTCGACGGCCTGCCCGCCCTGGAATGTTCCGGGGGATTCCAACCCGCCTGCTGGCGCGCGCATGACGGCCAGCTCTGGTTTGCTTCCGTCAAGGGTGCGGTGGCGGTCAGGCCCGGGGAGGTAACCGTGAACCGCCTCCCGCCGCCGGTGCTGGTCGAGGAGCTGCGCGTGGACGGGAAAGCTCGCGGCTTCAAATCCGAAGCCGGCGGCCATGCGGATCAACCCCGCACCAAGCCGGCGGTCCTGGAGATTGAGCCGGGGCAGCATTACGTGCAATTCCGGTTTACCGGCCTCAGCTTCATCGCCCCCGACCGGGTGCGGTTCCAATGGAAACTCGAAGGCATGGAACCAGACTGGCAGGAGGGCGGCACGCATCGCGAGGTCGGCTTCGGCCCCCTGCCGCCCGGGGACTACCGGTTCGTGGTGCGCGCCTGCAACAACGACGGCGTTTGGAATCTGACAGGCGACTCCCTGGCGTTCAGGGTTCTGCCCCACTTCTGGGAAACCTGGTGGTTCAAGGGAGGCATTATCGGCATCTCGTTCGCATTGCTGGCGCTGGCCTTGACGCTCGGGCTGCGCCGGCGGCACCGGCTCGAACTTGAGCGGCTGGAACGGCGCCACGCCGTGGAGACCGAGCGCGCCCGCATTGCGCAGGATCTGCACGACGACCTCGGCACGGGCCTCACCCAGATGAGCATGCTCAGCGCCCTGGTCGGCCGCGAAACCTCCGTCTCGGGGGAGGTCAGGGAAATGACCCGGCAGATCCGCGTCCGCTCGCGGGAAATGGTCTCGGCTCTGAACGAGATCGTCTGGGCGGTCAACCCTAGGAATGATTCGCTCAACGAGTTGTTCGGATACTTCGGCAACTTCGCCGAGGAGTTCTTCCGCGCCGGCGACATCCGGTGCCGCCTGGATTTCCCGGACCAGTTCCCGGATGTGCCGCTGGCGTCGGAAACGCGCCACAACCTGTTTCTCGCCTTCAAGGAGGCGCTTAACAATGCGGCCAAACACTCCTGCGCCTCCGAAGTCCGGGTGCGCGCCCAACTGGGCGGGAGCGGGGTGGTTCTGGCCATTGAAGACAACGGCCGGGGCTTCAGCGGCGGGCCCGCGGGGAACGGCCTGGCCAACATGCGGCAGCGGCTGGAAAGGGTCGGGGGAAGCTGCGAGATCCGGAGCGACCCCGGACAGGGGACGCGGGTGACGTTCCGTTTCCCGGCGGCATGAAGGCTTTTGTGAGTCATCGCTTTGGACGATACCCGGCGACCGGCCGTTCCATTACGCTGGGGGCATGGGTTCATGCTTGCTCGCTGCCGGAAATCAGCCACAACTGGAAGGAGTGGACATGATTACCATTGGCATTGTGGAAGATGACGCGGTGGTGCGCAGCAGTTTGGCGCGCCTCACGGGCGAGTTCCCGGGGTTCCGCTGCCTCGCCACGTGCGCCACGGGTGAGGAAGCCCTGAAGCTCCTCCCGGATCTGCAGCCCCAGGTCGTCCTCATGGACGTGCATCTGCCCCAGATGTCCGGCATCGAATGCACCCGGCGGCTGAAGAAGGTCCTGCCCGAGACCCAAGTCCTGATGCTGACGGTTTACGATGACAGCGATTCCATCTTTCGCGCCCTCAAGGCCGGGGCGAGCGGCTACCTGCTCAAACGATCCGAGCCGGAGGAGGTGCTGGAGGCCATCAAGGACGTACTGAAAGGCGGTGCGCCCATGAGCAGCCAGATCGCCCGCAAGGTCGTGCAGTCCTTCCGCGAATCTGACCCGGTCGCCGACCCCGCGGCCAGGCTGACCGAGCGGGAGGCGGAGCTGCTTTCGTATCTTACCAAGGGCTACGCCAACAAGGAAATCGCCGACAGGATGGCCATCACGGTCCCCACGGTGCGCACGCACCTGCGCAATATCTACGAGAAACTGCATGTCCGCTCCCGCACGGAAGCCGCGGTGAAGTACATGCATTGAGCTTTTCATGAACTCACTGCGCAACCGGCCGTGTGTGCGGCAAGGCTCCCCCCATCCTGTGCCCCTTTTTCTTTCGCTGGCGCAGGTTGTCGGATCAGCCCTCTCGCCAGTTCGTTAAACCATGCTCCCGCGCCACCGAAGAATCCTGTCATTGTTAGCCGCCTCCCTGCTGCTTGCCTGGCCCGCCCGGCCCGGCCTGGCCGCGGAGAGCCGACCCAATATCCTGCTGATCCTCACCGACGACCTGGGTTATTCAGACCTTAGCTGCTATGGCGGGGAGATCCCCACGCCCAACCTCGACCGGCTCGCCTCCGGCGGCATTCGCTGCTCGGCATTCTACAACTCCGCCCGCTGCTGCCCGTCCCGCGCCTCGCTCCTCACCGGCCTCCACCCCCACCAGGCCGGCATCGCCTCCATGACCGCTCCCCAGCCCGACACTTCCAAAGGTCCCGCCTACACCGGGCATCTTCTCCCGGCTTGCGCCACCCTGGCCGAGATGCTCGGTGATGCCGGCTACTCGACCTGGATGGTCGGCAAGTGGCACCTCGGCAATCCCGGCCCCGTCGAGCGCGGCTTTCAAAACTACTACGGCTTTCGCCGGTTCGGATCTCATTCCGAG
>JAPLUA010000270.1 GCA_026397855.1 Verrucomicrobiota bacterium
CCCAGTCCCAGCGGCTGATTCCTGCCGACTCTCGACTCAGCTGTCAGCCGGTTCGCTCACCCAGTGCAAATAAATGCCCCCCGCGCCGCGCGCCCACACGGTTCCGCCGGACGGTTACAGTTGACGCAGAAGGCGGTGCGCCGCGGAACCTTTATCAGTGTCGCCGAGCTAAAGGAGGCAATTGAGCAATTCCTGCAGGCTTGGAACGAAGCTCCCAGGCCCTTCGAGTGGACGGCGACCGTCGAAAAGATCATGGCGAAAGTGGAGCGGGCGCGGCAGAAGTTGGAAGGGATCAAACCAGGCTGGTCGCGAAGGAAAACACGAAGAAAGCGGAGATAATATGTATTGCCATTTCCGATACACTACACTAGTTCTAGTCAATATTGCATGCTGGTAAAACCACAAAGACTTGATAGAAATTAGCTCCTGGCGCAATGACTATGAGCATGAAAGCAGTTTGGCCTGTGTTCTCCATGACTCCGCCGCTTCGGCGGTCGGTTGTGGTGGCACTGTTGCTTGTCCTCCAGACGCTGCCCGCGTGGGCGGCCAAGCCGACCTACTACAGCGTCGGCGCGGCAAGCGTGGACATCACTCCCGACTATCCCGTGCGCCTGTGCGGCTACGGCGTCCGCCAGAACGAGTCTCAGGGGATTGATCAGCACATCTTCGCCCAGGCCCTGGCCATCGGCACCGATAAGGAAGGCCCGGCGCTGGTGCTGACCGTGGACAACATCATCGTGCCGACTTACATGCGCGACGACCTGGTGGCCCGCCTTGCAAAGAAGACTCGCGTGCGCAACGACCATTTTACGGTGTGCTCCACCCACACTCACTGCGCGCCGATGCTGAAGGACGTCTGCACCTGCCTCTACGGGTCGGACATTCCGGCCGAGCACCAGGAGCATATCAACCGATACACGCGCGAACTGGCCGACAAGCTGGAGCAGGCGGCGCTGACAGCGCTCAAGAACCGCAAGCCCGCCACGCTGAGCCGCGGGCAGACCACGGTGGGATTCGCCTGGAACCGCCGTCCCCAAAGCGGCCCGGTGGATCACGACCTGCCCGTCCTCGTCGCCCGGGACAAATCCGGCAAGATCGTCGCCATCTGGACCAGCTACGCCTGCCACTGCACCAGCATTGGCAACGAGCCCAACCACATCTGCGGCGACTGGGCCGGGTTCGCCCGCGAATACCTGCAACGCGATCACCCGGGCGCCGTGGCCCTGGTCAGCATCGGCTGCGGCGGCGATTCCGATCCGCAGCGGCGCGGCAACATTGACGCCGCCAAAGAGAACGGCAACGAGATCAGCACCGCCGTCAAGACCCTCCTGCAGCAGCCCCTCCAGGCCCTGAGCGGCAAGCTCGAGTGCCGGTCCAAGCAGATCATGTTGCCTTACGACAAGCTGCCCACCCGTGAGGAATGGAACGAGCGCGCCAAGTCCCCCGACCACTGGGTGGCCTACCACGCGAAGAAATTCATCGGCAAGCTCGATCGCGGGGAGAAGATTCCCGTCGCGCTGCCCTTCCTGGTGCAGACCTGGAACTTCGGCGACCAGCTCGCGATGATCTTCCTCGCCGGGGAGCCCGTCGCCGACTTCGCCCTGCGGTTCAGGAAGGAATACGATGCGAGCCGCCTCTGGGTCGGCGCCTACGCCAACGACGTGCCCACCTACGTTCCTTCCAAGCGCATCTGGGATGAAGGCGGCTACGAGGGAGCGGGGGCCTTCATCTACGCCGATCACCCGGCCCCCTTCAGCGGTGCCACAGAAGAACTGGTCCTTTCAGCGGTGCATCAGCTCGTGCCCCGGCAGTTTGCAGTCTCCCCCTCTCAAAGCCCTGCTTCCCCGGTGAAGTAGGGTCAAGAGAAGGCTCTTCGATCCCCCCCGCCGGTTTTCTTACAGGAAGAATTGATTTATCTTCCGGAACGTGTATCCTCACGCGGGTGGGCACTCCTAAATGGTGCCAGGAAACAAACGCAAGCAGCAGACAAGACTTGGGAAAGGCATTAGCGATGGAAACCACCGTAAAAGAATTCGCGGACCAGATACTTGGACGCGCCCTGCAGGCCGGGGCCGTGTTTGCGGAGCTCGGGCAGGCCGAGACCGACCGGATTGTGGACGCCGTGCACAAGGCCGCCTTCAACCAGCGGGTGCGCCTGGCCCGGATGGCCAACGAGGAGACGGGCATGGGCAGGTGGGAGGACAAGGTTCTCAAGAACGTGGTGGCCTCCCAGCTGGTCTATGAGGACATCAAGGGCTTGAAAACGGCCGGGGTCATCAGCGAAGACTTCGATAGCGGCATTACGGAGATCGCCCAACCTGTCGGCCCCATCCTGGCAGTCATCCCCGTCACCAACCCCACCTCCACCGTCATCTTCAAAATCCTGATCTCGCTCAAGGCGCGCAACCCGATCATCATCTGCCCTTCGGGGAAGGCGATCCGCTGCTGCGCCGAGACGGCCAGAATCTGCTATGAAGCCGCGCTGGCTGCGGGAGCCCCGGAGGAGTGCATCCAGTGGCTCAACGAGACTTCGCGCGAGCAGACCCAGGCGCTGATGAGCCACAAGGCGCTGGCCCTGATCCTGGCCACCGGCGGCACCGGGCTGGTCAAGTCGGCTTACAGCTCCGGCACCCCCACCCTTGGCGTGGGGGCCGGCAACGTGCCGGTGTTTATTGATGCCAGCGCCGACATCCCTTTCTCGGTCAGCCAGATCCTCATGTCAAAACTCTTCGACTACGGCACCATCTGCGCCAGCGAGCAGGCCATCGTGGTGGAATCGGCCATTGCGGAAGCCGTCCGGGAGGAGTTCAAACGCCAGGGCGCTTACTTCCTGTCCCCGGAGGAAACGGCCAAGCTGGAGGCCGTCGCGTTCGACGCGGCCAAGATCCTGGTGGCGCCGGCGGCGGGTGTGGGTGAGAAATACCCGCTTTCGGCGGAAATCCTGGCTCCCATCCTGGCGTTCTACGTCGAGCCCGGTTTCGACGATGCCGTGAACCGCTGCATTGACCTCAATTTCTACGGCGGAATCGGCCACACGGTCAGCCTCTACGCCAACGACGAGGCGCGGATCAAGGAGTTTGCCCTCCTGATGAACGCGGGCCGGATCGTGGTGAACACGCCGTCCTCCCAGGGAGCCGTAGGCGGCATCTTTAACCGGCTGAGCCCCTCGTTCACGCTGGGCTGCGGCACCGGCGGCAAGAACATCACCACCGACAACGTAACGGCGCGGCACCTGGTCAACATCCAGCGCGTCGCCCGCCGCCGCGACAACCAGCGATTCACCCGGTTCGACGTCAACCTGTATCTTGACGAGTCGCTGGATGCCGACGCCATTGACCGGATGTTCAACCGCAATTACTAGAACCCCAATAACAACGCATGAAAATCACCGAATTGGACGGCAAGGTCATCTGCACGCTGGACGGGCATTTCGACACCCAGCAGAGCCAGGAACTGGAAGAGACATTGAAAGCCCGCCTGAAGCCGTCCCAGCCGGTGACGTTCGAGATGCACGGGGTCACCTACGTCTGTTCGGGTTTCCTTCGGGTGTGCGTGTTCGTGGCCAGGACGGCCGGGGCCGGACAGTTCACGCTCCTCGGCATGGCACCGCCCATCAAACGGGTCTTCAAGATGGCCGGCATGTCCGACCTCTTCCAGTGCGAGTAGCCTGCCGGGCATTTTCCGGCACCACGGCCGCCTTGCAACCGATGAATAAGATTGCCCATTGGCTCTGTCTCGCGGCCTGCCTAGCGGCCGTTACGCTGCGCGCGGCCGTTGACCCGTTGCCCTCGTGGAATGACGGGCAGACCCGGCAGAGCATCCTGAAGTTTGTGGCAGAGGTGACCACCCCCGGCACCAGCCTGTTTGTTCCGCCCGCGGAACGCATTGCGGTGTTTGACAATGACGGCACCCTCTGGACCGAGCAGCCCGCCTACACGCAGTTCTATTTCGTGATGGATCGCGTCAAGGCGGCCGCCGCACGGCACCCGGAATGGAACACCCAGGAGCCGTTCAAGTCGGCGCTGACAGGGGATATAAAAGGCCTCCTGACCTCGGGCGTCCAGGGCTTGGTCAAACTGCCCGGGGCGGCCTGCGAGGGCATGACCATCGAGGAGTATGATCGTGCAGCCCACGACTGGCTGGAGACAACGCGCCATCCGCGCTTTGCCCGGCCGTATCTCGAATGCGTCTATCAGCCCATGCTCGAACTGCTGGCCTTCCTCCGCGCCAGCGGTTTCAAGACCTATATCGTCAGCGGCGGCAGCCTCGAGTTCATGCGGCCCTGGACGGAGAAGGTTTATGGAGTGCCCCCCGAGCAACTGATCGGCAGCACGGTCCGGAACAAGATGGAACTGCGGAACGGCCAGCCCGTCATCGTGCGCCAGGCCGAGGTGGACCTGGTCAACGACAAGGTTGAAAAGGTGCTCTCCATCCAGCGCGTCATCGGCCGCCGGCCGATCCTGGCGTTTGGAAACTCGGACGGGGACCTGCCGATGCTGCAATGGACCGCAGCCGGCGGAGGTCGCCGCTTTTGCGGCTATGTGCGGCACACCGACGGCGAGCGTGAATATGCCTATGCTCGCACCGCCGCCGTCGGCCGGCTCGACAAGGGCCTCGACGAAGCCGGGGCCAGGGGGTGGACGGTCGTGGACATGAAACGCGACTGGAAGCGCGTGTTCCCGTTCGAGGCCGCCCCGGCCGGGCGCTGATTTCCCTGCCGGTCCACGCAGAAGACCGTGGGATAGACACCCCGGCGAACCAGGGCCAAACGCACCAGCACGGCAGTGGGGCCGGGAAGAGGGGTCCGTTATTCGCAAGCCAATACCACGCCCACGGAACGTGCCTGCTCTCCCCGGCCCTCTCCTCCGGCGGCGGGAGGAGAGGGGGAAGATGGGCTGGTCCCAGGCGCGTGTGGGCTGGCGAGCC